>JAJKIL010000441.1 GCA_021154515.1 Niastella sp.
GTTCTTTAAAGATGAAGAGGCCAGCGATATAATGGCGGTGCTGGAAGTAGAAGGGGTATTTGTATCGGGTTTTGATTCAGATATGGACGCCGAGTTAGGTAGATTGCATTTCAGGCAGCGGCTGGGAAAGAACAAATGGGTACCGCAACCAAAAGACGATAAAGACCCTGTATTGATTCCCCTGGGCAATTTGCCTGAAGTATTTTATTCCGAAGTAATATCGGCCATTAAGGCTATTAAAGTGCGTACAGTGAGTGACGCCGGATAAAGCGAAGCAGAAAGTAAGAGGTAGGAAGTACGAAGCTCGTGAATGTCGCACCTCCTACTTCTTACCTCTTACTTCATAAGCTAAAATTACTTACGCGTATAGGTTTTAAAATAACCACATTCCCTGATCGCTTCTTTATAAAACTGCGTGTTGGCGTATTGTTTTAATGATACAAACCCATTCCAGGCTAAAAAGTCAGGTTGGCTGCCATGATCGCCATCCTGGGAATTTTTACTACTGAAGATCTTTTCATCATAATATTTATTACGCTCACATTTGGCCAGCATAAAATGGCATTTTGCCTTTTGCTCGTCAGTTTTGGCGGCCTTTAATCCCAGCGTATAATATTTCGTGGCAAGGTCCATACTGCTGGGGGCGTTTTCAAAAAAATTGACTGAATAATAAAAAGGCCCATCCACCTTACTATCATAAAAAGCCCGGGCATTGCCATACCAGGTAATATTGTAATACGCGTTGGCCAGCAGCATGGCATTAGTGTATACATCCGTACCGGCTTTTATTTTATCCTCCATGTCCTTCATTTTTTTTATCAATGCCAGCTTGGTGTATTTTATTTTTTGCGGCGCTTCATGATCGCAATCATGGCAATCCTGCAAACGTCCCGTAAAGGGATTGCCCGGCAATACATCTGTAAGTGCGGCTGCTTCTAATTTTGCAATAGCCTCGCTTAAATTCTCTTTATAAACTAATTGGATGGCCTGGTATTCGAGCAGGTCGTTCACCGTTAAAGGGTACTGTTTGGCATATAATGCTTCGTAAGGCGTTTTATTGGGTTTGTTCAGGAAGCTCTTCATGGCTTCTATGTTTTTCTCATCTTCATAAAATTCCTTGTAGTTATTAAAGCAAGCCGCTTTAACAAGCTCCTGTTGATTTTTATATTGTAAAGCCAGCGCTGCTTTTATCGAATTAATGGCCGCCTGTTTCCTTACTTCAATTTTTGACTGGTCATTCAGTAACCATTCAAGATCGGGCAGGATGGCTTTTTCCAGTTTGCTATCTGCCCTGGATGTACTGGCAACTGTATTCAGTAATTTCAGTATACGCAGTTGTTCCTGTACCGCTTTTTCTTTTGGTAATTTTTTTTCTGCCTGGGCAAAGGAGGCGGCAGCTTGTTGGGTATTTCCACTACGCATATACAGGTAGCCGGCAGCCATGTGCCACATAGAGGGTTGACTGGTATTACCGGCCTGCGCAATGTGATTGATCAAGTCGTCCAGTCCGCTGTTAGCAGCATTATTTTCCTCACTATTCACCCCTCTCGCCAGCAAAAGGTTCAGCTTTTCGCTGCGGGGGTTTAGTGCATAGATCTCCTGGATGGCGCGGTTTTGATCGCCATAAAAAACACCCAGCATCTGCCACAGTGTTGCCTTTTCGTCGTTATTGGCGCATAGGGCCAGCGTAGCCTTCCAGTCGTTTTCTTCCTGGGGATGAAAACTATAATGGGCTACCGTTTTTAATACATTGGAACCATCGTATACTTTGCTGTAATAGTAATTAGCTTTGGTATAGTTCTTTAATTTATAGCAGGCTCCGGCAGCATAGGCCATGCTGCGATAATACAGCTCATTTTTGGGGAAGGCTTTTTCATTGTTGTCGAAAAAGCTGATCGCTTTTTGTGCTGAGTCATTGAAGAAATAAGAACGCTCCAGCTGAAACCAGTACCGTTGTTTTAAGAACGGGTCTTTTGCCTGGGTAAATTCCTGTGTCAGTTTGTTGTTTAACGGCCTGGCATTATAGTAGGGATTTTTTTTCTTTGAATCATAATCCCACTCATACTCGAAATTGTTCACCGCAAATACTTCCGTTTTCTTGGCCAGTGATAAATAAGTAAGAAAGGCGATTGTCTTTTTATCAGCCTTTTTAAACAACTGGAACGATTGCATACCGGCAGGCAGTGTTTTTAACTTGCCTGCAGTATAACCAGCAACGCTGTCAATTGATCCCTCAGTAGCAGTGCGTAACAAATATTCCAGCTCGGGACGCGGAGTACCGCTTCCTAAATAAGTAGCCCAGTCATTTACGTTTGATTCATTAAACCTGGTGTCGTGTTGGGTATCGTGCCCGATACTGTAATAGAAATTCTCGTTAGAATAAAAGAAAGGTTTGTAGCTGCTGTCTACAAAAGCTTCCGGCGTAAAATTCGATGAGGCGCCTTCTTCTTCCCAATCGCCTGCACAGGCCAGTACAATGCCGGCGCCAACACTAAGTGAACTAATTAAGGTTATTGCTAATTTTTTTGAAAATATCTTTTTCATATTGAATGAGGTTAGTGCTATCGAGGTCGTAGAAGATCAGTTTACCGATGCGGTGATTGGTGTATTGGTTTATTTGTGTTGTAATATCAAGCAGGTCTTCAGCCGGTACATGCTCCCCTTTTACCTCATCACCCTGCTTAAAATAATAACCTGCCTTGAAGCAGGCACGCAGCGCCCTGTACCGGTTGCCGGTTAAATTAGTAAAGTTGCTGTCATTTTCAAATTGTGTCAGGTTAATTTTATTTAACAGATCAATCACTTTGCCATCACGCATTTGAAGTCCCCAGCTAAATAACGGGAGGGCAACCTGCAATGGTAAAGGATAAGACTTTATATAAGCGTTATACCGGTTGGCAATCGATCGTTCGTAAATGGAATTGTTGTTATCGCCATTGATAGCGCCCATGTTGTAATACATCAAAACGCCATAACTAACAGGCGGCATGCCCATTCTTTCCTTGTATTTCACTTGGTGAAGGCGAATGGTAGCCGAAATTTTTTGGTTGGAAATAGTTTGGTATTGCCGAATGAATTGAAAGAATTTATCCCGGGTGTGTTCTGTCCAGTCACAATCGAATTGTATTTCCGGTGTAGTGAGGTGCTGTGATTGATTAATTTGTGTAACCAGGTGAAATACATTCGCGGCCAAAGATGGCACATCGGCAATTGGTAACCGGTCAAATGTTCTGTTTTTTATGAATATGACCGGGATTACCCGGTATTGGTTTATTGATGAGTCAAGCTGAATGGGTGATACGGGGGCTGGTTGAGTGGCTTCGGGTTTAAGATCAATATCAAAATAACGAACGTACAGTGTGTCAACTGCCTCTTTCCGTAATACGTTTTGTTCATAGCCATTCAGGGCGAACTGTGTTCTCCAGTAATAGAATGAGATTGGCCGCTTGTGTTGTTGTTGACAGGCTGCCAGCAACAATACTAAGAACCAACATGGCCACCAGTGCTTTTTCATTAATGGGGGTTAAGAAATAACGGCCCGAAGGTAAGACGGGTTACGCTTTCACCCCAATCAAAAACATAGTGGTTACTGGGTAATCTAATGGAACCAGCTCATTGTTATTCAGGGAAAATAATTCAGTTTTACCCTTCCAGCGGTTATTCACGATCCAGTCATTGGTAAAAGCCTTCGATGAAGGATGAATGGTAAAGCCCGCCTGCTGCAAATGACTTTTCCATTCTGAAAGATCCCAGAAGCAGAAAGTTTCGTGCATTTCGCTTTGCCAGTTATCAGTATAATCTTTCCGGCTCAGGAATTCCATGGCATCGTGCAAGCTGGTTACAATGTAATTTTTATTGTTGATGGTAGTGGTGGAGTAATTCAACACATACCCTTCTTTATGTCTGAAGTCGCGCGCAAAGCGCAGGAACCGAGCATAGGTTGATAGCTGGGTGAGGTAATGAGAGAATGCTGTTTTATCTTCGATTACTTTATAAGGATCCTCGTTACTGCCATCTGTATCGTTCAACCATAAATAAATGATTTGGTCCTTGTTTTCCGGACCTACTACATCGCGGTTGATCCAAACGCCGCCGGGCGCCAGTTCTGCATACCGGTTCTGAATAAATTGTAACAGATCGGCACGGCTTCCATACGATTCAATTTCGTGGGTAAGCGAAGACGTATGAATGGTGTTCATGCTATTGGGTTCAAACACCAGACCGGTTACTGCATTTTTTTGCGAGAAGAAAACAAACGGGTTCACAAACTCGCCGTTTTCCTTCCGTTGCTGGCAAAGCACATATAAATAACGCGAAACCTCAATGCCATAAAAGTCTGATTCGCGCAGGCGTTCATCTTTACAGGCCAGTTTTATCCAGGAACCAACGGCGCAACCAATATCGCCAATACGGCCGGGTTGAATAAAGTGGGCGGTGTCATGGTATTTCATTTCGGCAATGTCATCCATTTGCCGTACGTAAACATTATAGTCGCGGGTTTCGGTTAAATCACCGTCGCTGCTGATCATGGCATCCCTGAAAAGCATTTGTACTTTTTCGCCCCGTTTGTATTTCAGCCAAACGTTGTATGCCGACGTATGCATATGTTGTTGTACGAATGGGTCTTTTTGCCATTGGCTGCTTTTGGCAATCTGCTCTACCACATCCCAGGGCAAGGGCGAATGGTGTTGCCAGGTAGCCATATCCTGCAACTCAGCCGGTAGTATAGTAAAGCCAAGGTGGTGATACATGTTCAGAACCGGTGTGGAACAAATAACTATCGTATTGTTTGGCGTGCAATGGAACTGCCCCTCACTGTCGTGCTGAATGCGCTTGAGCGTGTACTCCGCAAAATTGGGCACATACCCAACATCGTCAATGCCATACATATAAGTGGGAACGTCCAGTTCATTCCCAAAGGCTTCGATGGTAATGGCGCGCAAATAAAACGGCAGGGGATTACGGCGGGTGTTGGAGTGGTTGGCTGACGTAACGGCAAATAATACTGCCTCAATTTTTTGATTGCTGCCAATAGGTTTACCAAATACATCCTTTTCGTTTTCCAGCCCGTTTTTAATAAGACCCTGAATATAGCGAAACTGGAATTGGGTAAGGAGCTGGTGGCGACCGGGAATCAACAGGTACATGAAACTGATTTGCGTTAAAGATACAGTTTGACACCGATAGCTTGGTACTACCACCGAAAGTTTTATATTGCAGCCCATGTCAGTATCCGGTTCAGAGATCAAAGTTGCAGTAGACGCCATCGTATTCGGCTATTCCAAAAACGAAGGCGTATCCATTCTGCTTATTCAACGGAAATACCCCCCATTTAAAAATATGTGGGCTATACCAGGAGGCTTTGTACTGCCCGATGAGTCACTGGAAGAGGCAGTACGCCGCGAATTGGTGGAGGAAACCGGCATTGAGGTGAATTACCTGGAACAATTGTACACTTTTGGCGAACCAGACCGCGACCCTCGTAAACGGGTAATCTCCATTGCCTATTTTGCCCTGGTAAAAAGCGCCCAGTTTCAGCAGTTAAAAGCCAGTACCGATGCCGAGAATGCACAATGGTTCAATTTTAAATCCCTGCCTTCGCTGGCCTTTGATCATAAAAAAATACTGAACATGGCCATTGAGCGGGTGCGCACCAAGATCCGCTATCAGCCAATTGGGTTTGAATTGCTCGATCGTAAATTCCCATTTTCCGACCTGGAAAAATTATACATTACCCTGCTCGACCGCGATATAGACCGCCGCAACTTCTCCAAAAAAATGCTGGCCCTTGGTATACTCGATGAAACCAATGAGTATGCGAAGTCTGAAGGAAAGGGCCGCCCTAGCAAAATGTATCAGTTCAATAAAAAACGTTATCAGGAACTGGTGAAAGAGGGGATTAATTTTGAGGTGTAATAGAGGCAAAATCATTTTACCCTTCCTAATCCATTCAAAAATCAGCATTGGTTTTTGAAAAAACAGTTCTTGTTATTTAAAAAACAGCGTCTGTTTTTCAAAAAGAATCTAATATTTTTAAAAAGTATGACCATTCTTTTCAACCACCAGAACGTTCTTTTAAAAAAAACGGCCATTTAATTAAAAAGAATCTTCATCTGATTGAAAAAGCTGTTCAGCTTTTTCAATGAACAGTTCTTGTTTTTAAATAGAAATACCTTTTTTTTAAATAAAGTCTTTTTCTTTTTAAAAAGAAAATTAATTCAGCTCAAACCCCACCAGCACTGTTTATTAAATATACCCAATATCTTAAATTATTTTAAAGCCTTGCCGGTTGAAAATAGGTAAAGTATATTACCACTGCATTATAAGCTAAAATTTATTTTGCGTGTATTTTACGCAAAATTTGGAGATTCCAGATACGCGATATAAATTTGCGTATAAATAACGCAAAATGAAAGCAACTGGTGTTATTATCGCAAGATTTCAGACCCCGTACCTCCATGAAGGTCACAAATATTTAATCGACGAAATTCGGTCGAAACACAATAAAGTA
>JAJKIL010000442.1 GCA_021154515.1 Niastella sp.
CGAATATTTATTTGTGCTGGATACTCCGGCTGATACACCTGACCAGGCAATGAAACAAATTGAGCAGGATATTGCCTTCATTAAAGAGATCAAAAGCATCAATCCAAAAACCGAAATTATTATTTACCTGTACAGTCCGGTCCCTACCGAAGGTTCAGATATGTATAAGAAAGTACTGGAGAGTGGTTTTCACTTTCCGGAAAAGCTCGAAGACTGGATCAGTCCGCACTGGGAAAATTTTGATTTACGCAAGAACCCGTTAACGCCCTGGTTAACACCCGAAATGATTGACAAGATAAAAGATTTTGAAACCGTGCTGAACAGCTATTACCCTACTGTTTCTGACATCAGATTATCGGCATTCAAACGCGGCATTATGCGCAGCTTGTCGGCCGTTCGGTACAAAACCGGTTTATACTGGAAACCATATGAATTAAAAGTGCTGCAGTTATTGTGGAAATACCGGCAACCTGAAATTGAAGGATTCTAATGCGACGAGCCATTAAACAGTTAACAACCCGTTTATACAAACCGCTGCTGGTAAAATACCTGTCGGCCACCCGCCTGTATACGTACAAGGGTATCCGACTGGTGATACCGCCGGCTGTTTTTCACCCGGGCTTTTTCTTTAGTACCCGGTTACTGTTGCGATATATCGCATCGCTTCCGTTGAAAAATAAATTATTCCTGGAACTGGGAGCAGGCAGCGGTTTAATAGCCATGTATGCCGCCCGGCAAGGCGCCAATGGAACGGCCACCGACATTAATCCTGTGGCCATTCATTCATTGGAGATGAATGCACGCAGCAACCGGATTCCGCTGACCATTATAAGATCTGACCTGTTTACCGATATTCCGCAACAGGCGTTTGATATCATTGCCATCAATCCGCCTTATTATAAAAAGCAACCACAAACTGTGGCAGAATATGCCTGGTATTGTGGGGAGCAGGGTGAATATTTTCAGCAATTGTTCAGCGGGTTACATCATTATATACACGCACAGTCGGTTGTATTAATGGTATTGTGCGATGGCTGCGATATAGAAATGATTAAAAGTATGGCGGGAGCTAATGGGTTCTATTTGAATATCGTATTAACAAAAAAGAACTGGGTGGAAACGAATTTTATTTTCAGAGTTGACCAGTTAACGAGTTGACGGTTTCACGATTCACGATTCATCATCGTCCTTTGCCATTCACGATAACAAATGATCACTAAAAAACTATATCATACTTACCAGCGTTACCGCACTTTGCAGACGGATGTCATCTCGGCATTGCCGATAGCTATCCTGATGCCGCACAGCGCCTGCAACTGCCGTTGCGTTATGTGCGATATCTGGAAGGATAATAAAAACCTGAAACAACTCACCGGGCAGGATATCACCGGTTTGCTGGGCACGTTTAAAAAGCTGGGTACGCGGGTAGTGGTTATGTCGGGCGGGGAAGCTTTGTTGAATGCCAACTTTTTCCGGTTATGTGAAATATTGAAAAAGGAAGGGATTGCCATTACACTTTTATCTACCGGGATTGCCCTGGAGAAAAAAGTGGATCAATTGCTGGAATGGGTGAGCGAAATTATTGTTTCACTCGATGGCGATGAAACCCTGCACGACAACATCAGGCAACTACCAGGCGCTTTTCAAAAAATGCACCGGGGTGTGCAATTGATCAAAAACATAAATCCGAAGTTTCGCATCACCGCCCGTACGGTTATTCACCGCCTGAATTATCAGCACTGGATCCCCATCGTGAACTGCGCCATGGAAATGGGGCTCGATCAAATAAGCTTTTTACCAGCCGACGTAAGCAGTAATGCTTTTAACCGCGCCACCGCCTGGGACAACGACCGGCAGCAGGAAGTGCTGGTGCATGAGACAGAATTACCGGCCTTGCAATCGGCCGTACAGGAATTAATCAGCTATCACAAAACGGCCATTGAAGAAAGATTCATTGCCGAGCCGGCGGAGAAATTGCAAAAGATCTACGGTTACTATGCGGCGTTTTATGGCAGGAATCCATTTCCGTATAAAAAATGTAATGCACCCTGGGTATCAACAGTGATTGAAGCAGATGGAACCGTTCGTCCCTGCTTTTTTCACGATCCCATTGGCAATATCCGCCAACAAAACCTGGAGACCATCATAAACAGCCAGGCTGCGATCGCATTCAGAAAGGGTTTGGATATGGATAAGAACGATACCTGTGTGAAATGTGTGTGCTATTTGAATTTACCACCGAGAATGGAACTATGAACTGACAACGGACAATCATGAACAACAAGATATTATTTTCTCATTCATATTTTTTAAGGTTCGACCCAAAACAATGGGCTACCGGGCAACCTTATGCCCCGTTGGGTACTTTATTCGCCGCTGCCCTGATGCGTGAGAACGGCTATACCGTTTCTTTATTCGACACCATGTTTGCGCACACGGCGCAGGATGTTCAACCTGCCATTGATGAGCAGTCGCCCAACTTTTTTGTGCTTTACGATGATGGATTCAACTACCTTACCAAGATGTGTTTGACCAACATGCGGGAGGCGGCGTTCGAGATGATGAAACTGGCCAAAGCAAAAGGTTGTACCGTGATCGTATCCAGTTCAGACAGTACCGATCATTTCGAAGAATATCTTTCCGAAGGCGCCGACTTTGTAATTATTGGCGAAGCAGAAATGACCTTGCTCGAACTGGTTCAGGCCATCAATAATAACACAACTAATTTTCAACACATAGCAGGACTGGCATTTTTCCATGATAACGAGGTTACCAGGACTCCAAAGCGCATCGTAATGAAAGACCTGGATGCACTACCCCAACCTGCCTGGGACCTGGTTGATTTGGCGCCTTACCGCGCGATGTGGTTAAAAAGCTCCGGTTATTTTTCGTTGAACATCGCTACCACCCGTGGTTGTCCGTTCAAATGTAACTGGTGCGCCAAACCCATTTACGGCAATCGTTACAATGCGCGTTCACCGGAGAAAGTGGTGGAAGAATTAAAAATGCTGAAGTCAACATTCGCTTTCGATCATATCTGGTTCAGCGATGACATCTTTGGATTGAAACCTGGCTGGGTACACGCCTTTGCCAATTTGATAGAAAAGGAACAATTGACATTCCGGTTCAAGATCCAGGCGCGGGCCGATCTGTTGTTGGAAGAGAATACCATCAAAGACCTGGCGCGCGCCGGTTGTCATAATATCTGGATGGGCGCCGAAAGCGGTTCGCAAAAGATACTCGACGCCATGGACAAAGGCACCACGGTTGAACAGATTTACCAGGCTACTACCCTGCTGAAAAAGAATGGCATTAATCCTTCTTTCTTTATACAATTTGGTTACCCCGGCGAAACCCGTGAGGACATTGCCAAAACCATTCGCATGATCAAGGACCTGTTGCCCTACGAAATGGGCATCTCGGTCTCCTATCCTTTGCCCGGTACGCTGTTTCATGAACGCGTAAAGGCTGAGCTTACGCAAAAAGCCAATTGGACGGATTCTGATGAACTGTTGCTGATGTTCCGCAATACTTATCCGCCCCGGTATTATAAAAAACTGCATCGCTATGTACACCATGTTTTTCGCAAACAACAAGGCTGGGTAGCTTTACGCAATGCGGTAAAAAACCCTTTTACTGTTTCACGTACTGATTTTAAAAAGATAGCATCCGCCTGTTTGCATATGCCATCGCTGTTGGTTGAACGGATGCAATTAAACCGGTATGCACATGAATAAAGCAGCCACCTTTAATGTACTGGCAGGCACTTACGATGCTGCGTTTACGGAGAGCCTTATTGGCCACGCGCAACGCCGTGTCAGTCAAAAATGGTTGCAACCGCTGCTGGCCAGTAAACCTGCCATGCAGTTGCTCGAGATCAATTGCGGCACAGGCGCCGATGCGTGCTGGATGGCCAGCCTGGGTCATTCGGTGATAGCGACCGACGGCTCGCCCGCTATGATCGACAAAGCCCAACAAAAAACGGCTGTAATAAATTTATTCGCTAAGCCCACTTTTCAAACCTGTTCATTTGATGCATTGCAGGCTACATTTCAAAACCAGCAGTTCGATGCCATTATTTCCAATTTTGCCGGTTTGAATTGTGTATCACCCGCAGACATGAAAAAACTGTCGGTACAATTACAATCGTTGATACGACCCGGTGGTTACTTAGCCGTGGTATTGTTTGGTAAATACTGTTTTTGGGATAGCTTTTATTACCTGTTGAAAGGCCAGCCCCGGCAGGCATTCAGACGATGGACGAATAAAGAAGTTTTGGTGCAATTATCACCAGGCGTGCAACAACCGGTTTATTATTATTCCATAAAAGCATTTAAACGGTTGTTGTCACCCATGCAATTGATTGAAAAAAAACCGGTGGGTGTAAGCATTCCGCCCTCGTGGCTGGAAGCCTACATGCAACAACACCCGCGCCTGTTTCATTCGCTGGTACAATGGGAAGAAAAATTAGCCGGCGCCTCCCTGTTCACCAGCTTGGCCGATCACGCATTTCTGTTATTTAAAAAAGAAGCCAAATGAGGATCCTGCTAACACATGGATATTTTATAGAAGAAGACCCCAAGGAACAAGCCATTATGCGGCCCTATGTTCCACTGGGCATCCTGTATATTTCTGCCTACCTGGAACAAAATGGCTATGATAACGAGGTATTCGACAGTACTTTTTCTTCCTTCTCTACATTGTGCGCACAGCTACAGCAGCAACGCCCGCATGTGGTGGGCGTTTATACCAACCTGATGACGAAGCTGAATGTACTGCGCATTATTAGTTATATAAAAAGCCAGCCCGAATTACAACATACCAAAATTGTGCTGGGCGGACCTGAAGTAAGGAACCACGCTATTAAGTTCCTGGAACATGGCGCTGATTTTATTGCATCCGGCGAAGGCGAACAAACCATGTTGGAGCTGGTTCAATATGTAGAGGGCACTTTTACCGGTACGCTTACAGATATCGAAGGCGTATCTTTCCTTGACCCCGAAAAAGGATTACAACAAAATAAAGAACGCACCAAGGTAAAGAACCTCGATGTATTGCCCATGCCTAACCGGCGCAAAGTAAACCTGTCGTTGTACTTTGATGCGTGGAAAGGGCGCCATGGCACCAGCACCGTTTCCATAAGCACCATGCGGGGCTGCCCTTACAGCTGTAAATGGTGCAGCCGCGCCGTATACGGACAAAGCTACCGGCGCAGGACTCCGGCCAAAGTGGCTGATGAAATTGCCTATATAAAAGCCAACTATAATGTTGACAGCCTCTGGTTTGTTGATGATGTATTTACAATAAGCCATCAATGGCTGGAACAGTTCACCAACGAAATGACCAGCCGCAACCTGGTAACTCCTTTTGAATGCATTACCCGAGCCGACAGGTTGAATGAAGAGGTTATCATCAATTTAAAAAAGAGTGGTTGTTTTCGGGTATGGATAGGTGCCGAGAGCGGTTCACAAAAAATAATCGATCTAATGGACCGCCGCGTGGAAGTGGAGCAGGTTCAAAAAATGATCCAACTGGCCCGCAAACATGGCATGCAGGCAGGCACCTTTATTATGGTAGGCTATCCCGGCGAAACAAAAGAAGATATCTACGCCACCGTACAGCATTTAAAAAATGCCGATCCCGACCTGTTTACCATTACAGTTGCTTACCCAATAAAAGGAACACCGTTGTATGCTGAGGTGGAAGATCGCTTTGTGACCAGCCTGCCATGGGAAAGCAGCACCGACCGCGATATTGATTTTACCAGAACCTATAACAGGAAATACTACGACTATGCCATTCAAATGATCAATTACGAAGTGAATTACCACAAGGCATTGAAGAGACCCGTAGCCAATTTATTCAAGCTGACCAAACTTAAACTTCGCTCAACGTTAGCCAAGGGACATATGTGGATGGAGGAAAGGCGGAAGGTTAGTTTTAACGAGTTGACCGGTTGACGAGTTAACGTGTTAACATGTTAATTGGTCAACTCATAATCTAAGAATTAACCGCAGTTGGCTGATTGGTCAGTTTCTTCTCAAGAGCATCAAGAACTTTTCGTTGAAAGAATTCAGGATTAGGTTTCGAAAAATGTTTCCCCGTATGTAATCCCATCCGAATACCGTGCGAATTCGTTTTCTTCAATTGTTCTTTCTTTAACCATCGGCGGGTAGTAACGCGCATCAGCCAGTTATCTAAACTATTTCCTGCTTTATTATCGAGCAACCATTCTACGGCTCTTTTAACCCAGCCCGATCTGGCCAGCACTATCGACTCTTTACTCACCGGCTGATTGGGAAAATAGCTGCCGGCCCAATTGTTTTGATCATAAAACCGGTCCATAGTACCATTGCCGCAAACCGGCTTAAGGGTAATCAGCTCGGTAGCGGTAAATATATTTTGTTCGTCAATGCACAATGCTTCTTCATCGATATAATAATTCATGCAATAGAAATGCTGATGCCCGGTAATAAATGTCAGTTTCTTGAACAGGTGCATCAGGGTACGGGCAAGCCACAATCTGTTAGCCCGCGTGATAATAAAAAAATCTATGTCGGTGTTTTGGTCGGCAAAATTCTTTGACAATGATCCCGAAATGCCAATGCCCCGCACAAAAGGAAACCTGAATAAAAATCCACCAACTTTATACCCCGTAGTCAACAATTTGCCGGCTTTATGGTTACCATTAGTCCTTCTTGCACGCAAAGAGGGATCCTGCTGCAAGGAATAAAAGCTACCCATACGAAACACCCGGTTATCGTCAACCAGTTGTTGCAGGGTTAGCAATACATCATCCCTGGACCCGGTTTGATCGAGGAAATGATGTATTTCGTCCAGTGTAAGCGGGTAATTAAAAATATCAAAATAAGCTAGTGCCTTTATGATACTTTGCTCGTATTGTACAGCCATGCAATAGAGTATTGTGATTAAGCAACTGTATTAATGTAGTAACCGTATACTGTAATAAGAATACTATGATTCGTGAAAAAAGGTTGCCTTTGTTGAAAAGGACCGTTCTTCGGAAATATATTGATGGCAAAAGAGGCTATTTCCTTTGCAAACGGATACTCGATGTATTGTTTGCATCGGTAATAATAATAACTGTGTTGAGCTGGTTATTGCCATTGCTGGCTTTGTTAATAAAACTTAGCTCAGAAGGCCCTGTATTCTTTTTGCAAAAACGTACCGGTCGTGGGGGAAAATCATTCACCTGTTACAAATTACGCACCCTGGCATATAACCCGCCAGCCCATACTAAACCTATGGATGTGGGGGAGGAAACGGCGACGCCGCTGGGGCGGTTCCTGCGGCATTCGAATCTCGATGAGCTGCCCCAGTTTTTTAATGTACTGGCCGGCCATATGACCCTGGTTGGCCCCCGCCCACATATGCATGCCGATTGCAATGCGTTTGCCGCCCTTATTCCCCAATACAAATTCCGCAACCTGGTAAAACCGGGCATAACCGGGCTGGCCCAGGTAAAAGGGTATCATGGAAAGGTCATTACCCGGGAGTGTATATATAAAAGGTATGAATGGGATGCCTGGTATGTACAATATGCCAGTTTTTGGCTGGATCTTAAAATTATCGCCATTACCGCAGGACAAACCGTTTTGGCCGTGTTAGGAAACAGAAAAAAGAAACGGCCTGCTCCACTTGTGGTCATGGGATAAGGAATTTCGATAAATCGTGAAATCCCGACAAGCAGGGACCGGTTGTCAACCGTGAAATCCCGAGAAGTGGGGACAAGCAGTGAAATGAAAGTCGGCCAGGCTGAATCGTGAAACATGAAATCCCAATAACTACATAACTTTCACCCTTTTACAGTAATTTTGTAGTAAAACAAGGGGATCCTGGGTAGCATTCTGAACAGATGCCAGATGTTTTTGGTATTTTTTTGCATTTAGCTTTACCTGTTTGCCTGAGAATCCCTACCTTTGCAAACTCTTTAAAAGGGTAGTTCATGAACAGCCGACGGAATTACGATATAGCTTTTGTAGGACTGAAACCAGGCAATCATGAATTTGAATATACCATCGACGATAAGTTCTTTGTAGAGTACCAGGAGCAGGACTTCCGCCATTGCACGGCTCACGTAAAACTGACGCTGGAAAAGCAAAATGGCTTTATGCTACTGAAATTTGAAGTAGGTGGCAAACTGGAAGTTATCTGTGACCGCTGTGGTAATAATCTGCCACTGGAATTGTGGGACGAGTTCAACATTGTTGTAAAAATGGTGGACGAACCGGATGTAATGAATGAACAGGAGGAAGATCCCGATGTTTATTACATCTCAAAAGGCGAAAGCCATTTGCACATAGCCGACTGGATATATGA
>JAJKIL010000443.1 GCA_021154515.1 Niastella sp.
GGCTATTGTAATGCTGTACCTTGAAGACAAGAGTTACGAAGAAATGGAAGATATTTTGGGGATCAATCAGAATAACCTGCGCGTGAAAATGAACCGGATCAAAGAAAAATTACGTAAACTCACAAAATCTGTAGAACATGGAGTTAGATAGCCTGAAAGATATTTGGAAAAACCTGGATGAAGAAGATCTTCAACCAGCAAGGGAAGTGCCTATTTTGTCCATGTTACAAAAGCGGTCGCAAAGCACTATTGCCCGACTTAAACGCAATTTGAACCGCGAGCTCATTGCGGTGGTAGTTATATATTCACTAACCATATGGTATATTGTTACCTATCAGCAAATGTATAGCGAACTGTCTGTATTGCTGGCATTGGTAGGCGGCGCATTTCTATTCTATTATTATCGCAAGAACAAGCTGCTGAAACAAATGCAGTGTGTGGCCTGTGAAGTGCGCTCGAACCTGAAACAACAACTGGTTACCCTGGAAAAATACGTACGCTTTTATTTTGTAGCGGGAACCATACTTACTCCCCTCGCTTATTTTGCTGCCGGTGTTATAATTTTATTCAACGCACAGGATTTTAACGCACATCTCGAGAATTTGCCTGTTGAAGCCCAAACGTCTGTTTCTCAAATGCCCATTGTAGCTCACATCAGCAATCATCGGTTTTTTGTTTTATTTATTTCAATTGGAGCCGTACTTACCGT
This sequence comes from Niastella sp., assembly GCA_021154515.1. Lineage (GTDB taxonomy): Bacteria > Bacteroidota > Bacteroidia > Chitinophagales > Chitinophagaceae > Niastella. Next base: position 710 of record JAJKIL010000443.1, read on the forward strand.
TAGCAGTTACTTTATAAATCGCTGGCTTATAAACAAAATGTATGGGCAGCATATTCAGAAGTTGAAAGAGCTGTTGTACCAGATGGAAGAAGAAGGGTAGCCTGATAACAAAGAAATAAAAAACTTAATAACTTCAGTAACCGGTGGCTGGTTTCGGTAACCAGTAACCGGTTTTTTTATGCATTCCCCGCAGGGCCGGAACAGGTTATGCAACCCAATGTCAGGCGCAGGCATCTTTTAGCTGGCATCTTCCTGTTATTCTGCCAGGCGGCTGATTGGGGGTGTCTGATTTTTAAGTAATTTCATTACCCTAAAACGATTCGTTATGCCAACCCGCAGGGATTTTCTCAGGCAGTCATCACTGCTTACCACCAGTTTATTTATCAGCAAGGAAGAATGGTTTTTTGAGCCTCAAAAAATAGGTCTGCAGTTGTATACACTCCGCAATGAAATGGGTAAAGATGCTAAAGGCACTTTAGCCAAAGTTGCAGCACAAGGGTATAAAACCGTTGAAACTTTTGGTTATGGCAACGGTAAATGGTTTGGGATGAATGCCGCCGAACTGCGTGCAGAATTAAAGTCGCATGGATTGACCACGCCCAGCGGCCACACCTTTCCCGCCAGTGTATTCCTGCAAAACGGCTGGGAAGAAAAATGGAAGCCCGCCGTAGCAGATGCCAAAGCCGTTGGCCAGGAATACATTGTTATTCCCTGGATGGAAGAACAATACCGGACAGACATCAACAATTTTAAAAAAATGGCTGCCGTTCTTAACAAGGCCGCAGAAATTTGTAAGCAAACAGGTATCAAACTCGCTTATCATAACCACGATTTTGAATTTGCTCCTCTTGCCGGCACAAACGGATACGATGTATTATTGAAAGAAACAGATCCCAAACTGGTATTTTTTGAAATGGATATCTACTGGGTTTCCAAAGCCGGTAAAGACCCGTTAGCATTCTTCTCCAAATACCCGGGCCGCTTTGCCATGTGGCACGTAAAGGATATGGACAATACCGCGCAAAAGAACTTTACTGAAGTGGGCAGCGGCGTCATTGATTTTAAAAAGATATTTACCCATGCCAAACAAAGTGGTATGAAATACTTCTTTGTTGAGCAGGATCAGTGTCCCGGTGCGCCACTGGATAGTACTGCCAAAAGCATAGCTTACCTTAAAAAGAACATCGTAAAATAAATTGGTTATCCTATTACCACACCTTAATACCATTGTCATATGATGCAACGCAGGAGGTTCTTGCAACAGGCAGGTACATTGCTTGCCGGGGGAACAGTATTGTCAGCCATAGATAATAACGCATTTGCCATTTTTAAAAACCGTATAGCGCCCAGCGATCAACTGCAGGTTGGCGCCATTGGCATCAATGGCATGGGCTGGGCCAATGTAATGGCCGCCCTAAAAGTGCCGGGCGTTAACATAGCCGCTTTGTGCGATGTTGACAAAAATGTACTTGATAAAAGAATGGCCGAGCTGGCAAAAATGAATATCGATACGTCAAAAGTGAAAACCTATGGCGATTACCGTAAGCTGCTCGAGCAAAAAGATATTGACGTTGTAATTGTGGGCACACCCGACCACTGGCATGCCTTGCAAATGATACATGCCTGCGAAGCGGGTAAAGATGTATATGTAGAAAAACCTGTAGGTAATTCCATAATAGAATGCCGAACCATGGTGGCCGCTGCAAAACGATATAACAAAGTGGTGCAAGCCGGCCAATGGCAACGCAGCCAGCAGCATTTTAAAGATGCGGTTGATTATGTACAAAGCGGAAAGCTGGGAATGATACGGACTGTAAAGGTTTGGTGTTACCAGGGTTGGATGCGTCCGGCGCCTGTTGTGCCCGATAGTAACCCGCCTGCGGGTGTTGACTTTGCCACCTGGCTGGGCCCCGCTCCCAAACGCGCTTTCAATGCCAGCCGCTTTCATTTTAATTTCAGATGGTTTTGGGATTATGCCGGCGGTTTAATGACCGACTGGGGCGTGCATTTGCTGGATTATGCCCTGCTGGGAATGAAAGCCGATGTGCCTAAGTCAATTTCTGCATTGGGCGGCAAGTTTGCCTATCCTGAACTGAGCGAAGAAACACCTGATACACTAACTACCTTATACGAATTTGATAAATTCAACCTGGTGTGGGACTCCGCCATGGGAATAGACAATGGATCATACGGTAGAAATCATGGTATCGCTTACATTGGTAATAATGGGACCCTGGTGCTTTCCCGCGGCGGTTGGGAGGTGATGGAAGAACAAAAGGCCACCGAGAAAGCCTCAAAAGCTTTTGCCAAGAGTATAGATAGTGGGGTTGACTTGCATTGGGTGAATTTCGTTGATGCGGTGAAATCGCGGAAAACAGAAAACCTGCATTGTTCCATCGAAGCCGGGGCGCACGTAGCCACCGTGGCGCAAATGGGCAATATTGCCTTTAGAAGTGGGCAAAAGCTGGTGTGGGATAAAGAGAAGGGAAAATTTACCGACGAGAAAGTGAACAGCGAGTACCTGATGAAGGAGTATAACAATGGCTATAAGCTGCCTAAAGTATAAAAATAAAAAAGGGCTTCCCGATGCATCAGGAAGCCCTTTTAATTATAGTTCGTTATAATTTTTTGATCCTGATATTCCGGTACCAAACAGAATTGCCGTGGTCCTGCAGGGCAATGTGGCCGGTTTTAAAAGTACCAAAGCCAGGCCATTGTTTGAATTTGCTGGCGGCGATCATCTTTTTCCAGGCATCGTCCCAAAGGGTGGTAGAAACCACTTTGGTGCCGTTCAAATGAAATTCAAGCGCGCCTTTGTTGGAAATGATCTCAACCTGGTTCCATTCACCGGCAGGTTTTACAGTTTCTGGCGTACTGGTGATGAGATCGTACAGATCGCCGGCACGATGCTTAATGATCTTGGCATCAGGGTGCGCTGCATTGTCCAGCACCTGCATTTCGGGACCTGTATGATAGGTTTCGCCGAATTTAGGTCCTTCCTGCACATAGAACAGGATACCACTGTTACCACCCGCAGATATCTTCCATTCCAGCTTCAGATCGAAATTATCGTATTCATCATTGGTTACAAGGTCGCCGCCACCGGCGATCTTCCCATCTTTTTTGTTGGTGGTATCAAGGTGTAAAGTGCCATCAGCGATCTGCCAGGCTGCGCCGTCAGATTTCTTATTAAACACATGGAAATTACTTTTCGAATTACCATCGAACAGCAATTGCCAGCCGGCCTTTTTTTCTTCCTCAGTGAGGCTGTTGTTCATTTCAACAGGAGCCGCTTTGGTCATAGTGTCTGTGGTTGTTTTTGTAGTATCGGTTCCCGGTTGTTGTGTGCCGGAACCACCCTGGCAACCAGCAATGGTGCCAGCAATGATCAGGCAAGCAAAAGTTGTGCGCATATATTTGATGATTTAGTGAAAGTGCGAATTATAACCGTTTGATCTGGATATTTCTGAACGCTACGCCATTGCCATGGTCCTGTAAGGCGATGCGGCCTTTCTGAAACATTCCAAATCCAACCCAGTTTTTGAATTTGCTATTGGCGATTAATTGTTTCCAGTTGTCGTTCCACATGGTTGTGGAAACCACTTTGGCGCCGTTTTGAAACAGATCCAGCTGACCTTTATTAATGACGATCTCGATTGAGTTCCATTGACCCAGGGGATGTACATTTTCAGGAGTACTGGCAATAAGATCGTACAGGTCGCCGGCGCGGTGTTTATTGATCTTTGCATCGTGGTGGCCATTGTTGTCAATGATCTGCATTTCGGGACCTGTTAAATACGATTGGGCATATTTCGGATCTTCCTGTGTAAGAAAGATAATCCCGCTGTTGCCAGCCGAATCAATTTTCCATTCCAGTTTCAGATCAAAATTTTCAAATTCATCATTGGTGACCAGGTCGCCGCCACCGGCGCCGTTTTTCTTTGCTTCAGGATCCAGGTACAACACGCCATCGCCCAACACTTTCCAGGCTGCGCCATCTGACTTACTATTATAAACGTGCCAGCTTTCTTTTGAGGTGCCATTGAAGAGCGACTGCCATCCATCATTTTTTTTCGATGCTTTAGCTGCTTTGGCGTCCTCTGTTGTTTTGTTTGCTGTATGACAGGCCAGCAACGCAACAGGGAATAAGGCGATGATAAACTTTTTCATCATGTATTAATTCAGAATAAATGGTACACGTAAGCAGGCAGGCAATACATTAAAAAGAAACCCCCGCTTCGAAGAAGCAGGGGCTGTTGAAATTTATTTATTTAGCATTTTTTAAATTGAGGATGTAGCGAACCATTTCTTTGGCACTGTCTACACTTAATGCCGGGTGCGGTGTCATTGGCACGGAGCCCCAGTTGCCAGAGCCGCCTTTGATTACCTTTTGAGCCAGGGTTTCAATATTGGCATCGGTGGTTTCATACTTTTTTGCTACATCAGTGTACGCAGGGCCGATATTTTTTTCATTGATCTTGTGGCAGGTAGTGCAATCCAGCGAAGCGATCATATCCAGGCCTTTGTCATTGGCGCTGGCTTCAGGTGCAGATGTGCTGGCGCCTCCAGCGGGTTTTTCTTCTGTGCCTTTTTTGGTGTCTCCTGAACCGCAAGCCACCATAGCAGTACATAAAGCAGCAAAAACAACTAATTTCTTCATCGAAACAAAAATTTAAGTTCTGAATTGTGCAAGTTAATAGTTTAGCAAATTACATTATTTTAAGCCTAATACACCTCTGTTAAATTTTTCATCGCTGCCTGTGCCCGCAAAATCGTCAAAGGCTTTTTCTGTAACGCGAATGATATGGTCTTTAATAAAAGGAGCTCCTTCTCTGGCGCCATCTTCAGGATGCTTGATGCAACACTCCCATTCCAGTACCGCCCAGCCTGAATAATCATAGGCTGCCAGTTTGCTGAAGATGGATTTAAAATCAACCTGGCCATCGCCCAGTGAGCGAAAACGACCGGCCCTGTCTATCCAGTTCTGATAACCGCCATACACCCCTTGTTTACCAGTTGGGTTGAACTCGGCATCTTTAACATGGAACATGCGAATGCGTTCATGATAGTTGTCGATGTATTCCAGGTAATCGAGGCATTGTAACACAAAGTGCGATGGATCGTACAGCAGGCAGGCACGCGGATGGTTATTGGTGTGTTGCAGGAACATTTCATACGAAATACCATCATGCAGATCTTCATTGGGATGTATTTCATAGCAAACGTCTACACCGTGTTCATCAAAATGATTGAGGATGGGCAGCCAGCGATTGGCCAGTTCTTTAAAACCGGTTTCAACCAGTCCCGCCGGCCGTTGTGGCCAGGGATACACCATAGGCCATAACAGGGCGCCGCTGAAAGTGGCGTGTGCGTTCAATCCCAGATTTTGCGATGCCCGTGCGGCATAACGCAATTGCTGAACGGCCCACTCGGTGCGGGCTTTTGGATTGTTGCGATATTGCTCGGGCGCAAAGCCATCGAAAAGGGTATCGTAAGTGGGGTGAACAGCTACGAGTTGCCCCTGTAAGTGGGTGGAGAGTTCCGTGATCTCCAGGCCGCATTCGTTTACGAGGCCTTTCAGCTCATCGGCATACGTTTTACTTTCCGCAGCCTTTTGCAGGTCAATACAGCGGCTATCCCAGGTAGGTATTTGAACCCCTACAAAACCCAGGCTTTTAGCCCACTGGCATATTGATTTTAGCGAATTGAATGGCGGTTGATCACCCATGAACTGGGCGAGGAATAATCCGGGTCCTTTTAACGTTTTCATTAAATGGCGCTTTGAGAATTTGGAAATTGAAATTACGTAATTGAAGCCAGCCGTTTGAATTATGTGACTATCATCACACTTCGAACGGTGTCCACTTTTCTTTGCTGGCGCCGCTCTTCACCACATTGTCGATAAACGCCATGCCGCGTACGCCTTCGTCTACCCGCGGAAAGTCGAGCATTTCTTTGGTGGGTTGAACCCCATCTATTTGAGCAGACAACGTCAATGCAAAGTTGCGATAGATATTTCCGAATGCTTCCAGGTATCCTTCGGGATGGCCACCCGGAGTGCGGCAGTTATGCGTAGCAAAAGAAGACAACACTCCAGTATAATTACCACCGGCACGCAGCACCTGCATGGGTTGATCGAGCCACTTAACAAGAAGTGTATTAGGTTCCTGCTGCGCCCATTCAATGCCACCCAACTCACCGTATATCCGAATTTTTAAAGCGTTCTCTTCACCGGCAGCAATTTGTGAGGCTATTAAAAAGCCCGCGGCGCCATTGTCGAATTTTAATAAAACATTTCCATCATCATCGAGATGACGGCCTTCTACCATAATGTTCAGATCGGCGCAGAGCTGCGTGATCTTTAAACCAGTGATGTATTCAGTAAGGTGGGCAGCGTGCGTACCAATATCGCCCATAGCGCCGGCCTTGCCCGATTTCTTGGGATCGGTTCTCCAGGCAGCCTGCGCATTGCCTTCGCGTTCGCTGAGGCGGCTTAACCAGCCTTGCGGATATTCTACAATTACTTTTCTGATCTTGCCCAACACGTTGCCCTGCACCATGGCACGCGCCTGTTTTACCATCGGGTAACCCGAATAGGTATGAGTAAGACACAACTGCAAACCAGTTTCGTTTACTTTCTTTTGCAATTGTTTTGCTTCGTCGAGCGTGAAGGTCATTGGTTTTTCAATCACCACATGAAAGCCATGGTCAAGCGCCATCATAGCTGGAGCAAAGTGTGCGAAGTTGGGAGTTACGATAGTAACAAAATCCATGCGTTTGTCCGCAGGTAATTTACTTTCCGCCCTGATCATATCTTCATAATTGGTATATATGCGGTCCTCGGGCAGAAATAACATTTTTCCAGACTCGATAGCTGTTTCGGGAGTAACGCTTAGAGCGCCACAGGCAAGCTCAATGAGTCCATCCATATTGGCAGCAATGCGGTGAACAGCGCCGATAAAGGCATCTTTGCCTCCACCTACCATTCCCATTCTTAATTTTCTGTTCATGAAATAGAAATTAGAAAATGTGAAAAAGGATTTGTTTTAAAATAAAAAATTACATTTACATGCTTAATTTAAGCTAACGAATTTACAATTGCGTTCGATAAAGTTACGGTGGTTCGGTATAAAGTTTAAAAATTATCAATTACCCACCATATAAAAAAACTAAACGATTCTTGCCATGCAACAACCAACTATCCATCGCGGCCAGCTTTTTTTGGCCAGTTGTTTAGCTCTTTTGGTAACCTCATTATCATTCGGCATCCGTGCCGGTATCTTAAACCAGTTAGGAGAAAACTTTCACCTCAATGCCTCTCAATTAGGGACCATAGCAGCCACTGCATTCTGGGGCTTTCCTTTAGCCGTTATCATTGGCGGTATCGTCGTTGATATCATAGGCATGAAAAAATTATTACTGCTTGCCTGTGCATTTCACCTGGTGGGCATTTTGCTAACCGTATTTGCAAGCGGTTACTGGACCTTATTTCTCTCCACCTTATTAATAGGGATAGCTAACGGAACCGTAGAGGCAGCCTGTAACCCGCTCGTGGCAGCTATTTTCCCTGGCAATAAAACTACCAAATTAAATCACTTCCATCTCTGGTTCCCCGGTGGCATTGTTATCGGCACACTGATCGTGTTTTTGTATAACAAGGCGGGCATAGGGCCAATTGCAGGTATGGAACCCTGGCAGATACAGGTGGCTGTGATGCTGATCCCCACATTAATTTATGGTTATCTGATAAGCCGGCTGCAATTCCCGGTTACTGAACGGGTGGCGGCAGGTGTATCAACCGGCGACATGTACAAGGCGTTATTGAATCCGCTTTTCGTTTTCATGATCATTTGCATGTTTGGTACCGCGATCACGGAATTATTTACCGGCCAATGGATAGATGTGCTGCTGAAAAATGTTACCGACAATGCCATTCTCATTCTTACCCTGGAAACCGGTGTAATGGTAGTTGGTCGTGGACTGGCAGAACCCGTGGTGCATAGATTATCACCGCAGGGTGTGCTGCTCATCTCCTCCATCTTATCGGCGGTGGGAATATATCTGTTAGGGCATTCAACCGGAAACATGGTTTTCGTAGGGGCCCTGGTTTTCGGTATGGGCGTATGTTATTTCTGGCCCACCATGCTGGGTTTTGTTTCGGAAAACCTTCCCAGGACCGGTGCAGTTGGTTTGAATTTAATGGGTGGCGCTGGCATGTTTGCCGTATCGGTGTATATGATGTTCATGGGAAGCCATTATGATAAACTGCTGGGTGATAAATTACCAGCCGGCGCCGATTTGAAAACATATACAGATGCCCCCGGCGGATCGGAAATGGCGAATGCCCTGGTGGAGGCTAAAAAAGCAGCCGGCCCGCAAATTCTGGATACCACATTAATAATACCAATTGTACTTGTTTTTGCATTTACCGGATTGGTTGTTTACATGCGTGGAAGAAAGAAGGCGGAATTGTTAACACCTGTTAGCGCATAATAGTATTATCTTAACCTTTTGTAATATTTTAACGCTAACGGTTTTACATTTAATCGTTTTTGTGGGAACAATTAGTAAATTTCAATCTTAATAATTATTAAAGAAAATGGCCAATCAATCGAGAAGAGTTGCCATCAAGAACCTGGTAGCGGGCACTGCTGCGCTGGGTACGGCCAACATGCTTTCGTCTTTTACCACACCTGAGGAAATTAAATCAACTGCCTTGAAAGGAAATATCAACCACTCTGTTTGTCGTTGGTGCTACGGGAGCATTCCCCTGGAAGATCTGTGTGTTGCCATTAAAAAAATAGGCTTTAGCGCTATTGATCTTGTTGGTCCTAAAGAATGGCCAACCCTGCAAAAGCACGGCATCTTTTCCTCTATGTGTAATGGCGCAGAACTGAACCTGGTAGATGGCTGGAACGATAAAAAATTTCACCCGCAACTGATAAAGAATTATTCCGAAATGATTCCCCTCGTTGCCAAAGCCGGTTACAAACAACTCATTTGTTTTAGCGGCAGTCGGCGGGGTATAGACGATGAAACAGGCTGGAACAATTGCGCCGAAGGATTGAAACAGATCATGGGCATGGCTGAAAAAAATAAAGTTGAGATCGTAATGGAGTTGTTGAACAGCAAGGTAAACCACAAAGATTACCAGTGCGACAGAACTGCCTGGGGCGTAGAACTGTGCAAACGAACAGGATCAGAAAACTTTAAATTATTATACGACATCTACCACATGCAGATAGATGAGGGTGATGTAATAAGAACTATCAAAGACAATCACCAATACATTTCCCATTATCATACCGGCGGTGTTCCCGGAAGGAACGAAATTGATGAAACGCAGGAATTGTATTACCCTGCCATTATGAAAGCCATCGTTGACCTCGGTTATAAAGGGTATGTAGCGCAGGAATTTATTCCAACACCAAAAACCAATGAAGAAAAGTTGGTGTCACTTGAAAAAGGAATCAAAATTTGTGATGTATAAATAAAACCGATTTCCCATTTCTCACGTCTTCTTTATAACTAAAATCGATTGAACCATGCCAGATAATGTTTATGATGCTATTGTCGTAGGGTCAGGTATTGCAGGCGGTTGGGCAGCAAAGGAATTAACCGAAAAAGGATTAAAAGTTTTATTGCTTGAACGCGGCGAAAATATCGAGCACATTAAAGATTATAAAAGCGCCAATAAAGCTCCCTGGGAATTCCCTCATCGCGGTGGTAAAACCACAGAAATGTCAAAAGAATATCCCGTGCTGGATAGAGACTACCCGCTGAATGAAATGAACCTGAACTACTGGACGAATGAAAAGGATTGTCCGTATACCGAAACAAAACGTTTCGACTGGTACCGTGGGTATCATGTGGGTGGCCGTTCGCTGATGTGGGGCCGGCAAAGCTATCGTTGGAGCGATCTGGATTTTGGAGCCAATGTAAAAGACGGCCATGGCGTTGACTGGCCGATCCGTTATAAAGACATCGCACCCTGGTACGATCACGTTGAGAAATTTGCCGGTATCAGTGGTAGTAAAGAAGGGCTCGCGCATTTACCTGACGGACAGTTTCAACCCGGAATGGAATTGAACTGTGTTGAAAAAGATGTAGCCGCCCGCCTGAAAGATCATTACAAAGGAGAACGTCATTTATTCATAGGCCGTGTAGCCAATATCACCCAACCTTTACCGGGCAGAACCAATTGCCAGTACCGCAATAAATGCTGGCTGGGTTGTCCGTTTGGCGGATATTTCAGCACGCAGTCATCTACCCTGCCGGCAGCAGTAGCCACCGGCAATTTAACGTTGCGACCTTTTTCCCTTGTTACAAAAGTGCTGTACGATAAAGACAAGAAAAAAGCCACTGGTGTAGAAGTGCTGGATACGCAGGATAATAAAACGTACGAGTATAAATCGAAAGTGGTATTCTTGTGCGCATCGGCCTTTAACAGCACCTGGGTGTTGTTCAATTCTGCCACTGACGTATGGCCTGGCGGTTTGGGCAGCAGCAGCGGGGAGTTGGGCCATAATGTAATGGACCACCACTTCCGCGTGGGTGCAGAAGGCATTGCAGAAGGCTTTGATGACAAATATTATTTTGGTCGACGCCCAACAGGCTTTTACATACCCCGTTTCCGCAATACAGGCAGCGACAAAAGAGACTATGTTCGGAGTTTCGGCTACCAGGGTGGCGCCAGCCGCCAGGGTTGGAATCGCCAGATAGCCGAATTGGGCGTTGGCGCCGAACTGAAGAGCGCTTTATCAGAACCAGGTCCCTGGTCGCTGGGGATGACCGCTTTTGGCGAAATACTTCCTTACCACGAGAACACTATCTCGCTCGATAAAACTAAAAAAGATAAATGGGGCTTACCGGTGCTGGCCATGAATTGTGAAATAAAGGATAATGAAAAGAAGATGCGGGTTGATATGAAGAACGATGCCATGGAAATGCTCACAGCCGCCGGGTTAAAGGATGTAAAACCATCTGATAGCGATTATTTCATGGGCATGGGTATTCATGAAATGGGTACGGCCCGTATGGGTAAAGACCCCAAAACCTCTGTGCTGAATGCGCACAACCAGGTTTGGGACGCCACCAACGTATATGTAACCGACGGCGCCTGCATGGCATCCGCCGCCTGCGTTAACCCTTCACTTACCTACATGGCATTAACGGCCCGCGCTGTTGACCATGCAGTAGGTGAATTGAAGAAAGGAAATATTTAACGCGCAAATTTGAAAATTTTAAAATGTGCAGCTGGTAGCAAGTAAAATGGCAAAGGGACATTTAATTTATTTGTGCTTTTACCACCTTTATTTGATGAAATTGCCACCTTTATTTGAAGAAAGCCATCTTATATTAGCTGCAGAAAATGAATTAAAAATCATTTTCACATTTTCAAATTTTCATAACCTGTCCCGATGTGTCGGGATTTTCAAATTGTAATCATGCCAGGAGATTCTCTAAACGTACACCTAAACACAAAAGCAACCGCACAAAACACCTATGATGCTATAGTAGTAGGATCGGGAATAAGTGGAGGCTGGGCCGCCAAAGAATTATGCGAAAAGGGATTGAAGACCCTGGTACTTGAACGCGGCAGAAACGTTGAACACATAAAAGATTACGCCGGAACCGAAAAGGATATGTGGGATTTGACCCACCGGAATAAGGTAACGGCAGAAGATAAAAAAAACAGCCCCATCCAAAGCAAATGTTATGCATTTGATGAGGTATCAAAAAAGTTCTTTGTAAACGATGTGGAGAATCCATACACCCAGGTAAAACGCTTTGATTGGGTACGTGGTAACCATGTAGGAGGCCGCTCACTCATGTGGGGCCGCCAAAGCTACCGCTGGAGCGATCTGGACTTTGGCGCCAATGCCAGAGACGGCCATGGCGTTGACTGGCCAATTCGCTATAATGACCTGGCGGGCTGGTACAGTTATGTAGAGAAGTTTGCTGGTATAAATGGAAACCGCGATGGCTTGCCGCAACTGCCCGATGGGGAGTTTTTGCCTGCCATGGAAATGAACTGCCTGGAGAAACACGTGGCGGCTCGCTTAAAGGAAAGCTTTAACGACCGCACCATGATCATGGGCCGTTCAGCCAATCACACGAAGCAAATTGGTAGCCGTGGTCCATGCCAGTACCGCAACAAATGCCACCAGGGCTGTCCGTTCGGTGGATATTTCAGCAGTAACTCGGCCACATTGCCGGCAGCAACAGCAACAGGTAATTTTACCTTGCGCCCGTTTTCGATAGTGCTGGATGTGTTGTACGATAAAGATAAAAAGCGCGCTACCGGTGTTCGCATCCTGGATTCGGAGACCATGAAAACCGAAGAGTATTATGCGAAAGTGGTTTTCCTGAATGCTTCCACCCTGGGTACTGCACACATTCTGTTAAACTCTGTTTCGGATGCTTTCCCTAACGGATTTGGTAACAGCAGCAACCAGGTGGGCCATAACCTGATGGACCATCATTATGGAGTTGGCGCTCATGGCGAATATGATGGATTTACAGATCAGTATTTTTATGGCAGAAGACCGAATGGTATTTATGTACCCCGGTTCAGGAATATCAACGACAAAACAAAACGTACCGATTATGTTCGTGGTTTTGGTTACCAGGGTGGCGCCAGTCGCAGCCGTGTTGATAGTGCAGAAGGCATAGGCATTGAGCTGAAAGAAAAACTCACTGAACCCGGTAACTGGGTGATGCAGTTAGGCGCCTGGGGCGAACACCTGCCTTACTATGAGAACAAAGTGACTTTGAATAAGGATAAGAAAGATAAATGGGGACTGCCAACACTTGATATCGATTGTGAATTCAAGGAGAATGAAAAGATCATGCGGAAGGATATGTCGGAAAGCGCGGTTGAAATGTTGGAAAAAGCGGGACTGAAAAACGTGAAAACGTTTGACTATAATCCGGCCCCTGGTTTTTGTATTCATGAAATGGGAACCGCCCGGATGGGAAGAGACCCTAAAACATCGGTACTGAATGGCAATAACCAAATGCACGATGTAAAGAATGTGTATATAACCGATGGCGCTTGTATGGCTTCATCAGCCTGTCAAAACCCATCGTTAACGTATATGGCCCTTACAGCCCGCGCCGCAGATCATGCGGTTAGTGAACTGAAGAAAGGCAATATTTAAAAATTCTGAATTGATTCATACTTCAAATTAATTATTATGAACAGAAGAGACGCTTTATCCCGTGTAGCCTTGTTATTGGGAGGAACCGTGATAGGAGGTGAACTTTTTCTGAGCGGTTGCACCAGCGCTGATAAAAAAATCGGCCAATCGGTTGACTTTACTGCCGACGATCTTGCTTACCTGGATGAAATAGCAGAAACAATTATTCCTGCTACCGATACCCCGGGCGCCAAAGAGGCCAAAGTAGGCCAGTTCATGGGCGTTATGGTAAAGGATTGCTATAAAGAAAGCGATCAGAAAGTGTTCCTGGAAGGAATGAATAAATTGAATGAGGCCAGCAAGAAAAAATTCAATGGTAACGGGTTTATGAAAATTACACCCGACCAACGCAAAGAATTATTGAACGAGCTGGATAAAGAACAAAAGGCCTACGCAAAAGATAAAAAGAAGGATGACAACCCGCACTATTTTACGCTGATGAAACAGCTGACCCTGTTGGGTTACTTTACATCAGAACCAGGCGCAACCAAAGCCTTGAGATATGTGCCGGTTCCAGGTCGTTTCGAAGCCTGCATTCCTTACAAAAAAGGCGACAAAGCCTGGGCTCTGTAAAATATTGAAACTTAAATAATGAAGGTGAATCTTCCGCCAGCTGGCGGAAGATTCACCTTTGCTGCTCCATTCAGTATTTGATTTATAACATATCAACCATCCATATGTACAACAGAAGAAATTTTCTCAAAGCAACCGGAACATTGGCGTCAGGAATACTTATTTCAAGATCGGCTTTCTCCATGGGCGAAGCTTTTGCACCCACCGGGTCTATCAATAAGTTTGGTTTACAATTGTGGTCGGTGCGCGACGATCTGTCAAAAGATGTGAAAGGCACTTTAAAGCAGTTAGCAGGGTATGGTTATAAACAGATTGAAGGGTTTGAAGGTAAGGATGGTATTTTCTGGGGTATGACCAATAAGGAATTTAAAAAATACATGGATGAACTGGGCCTTGCCTTCATTTCAACCCATTGCGATATCAACAAGGATTTTGAAACAAAGGCGGCGCAGGCTGGTGAGATCGGCATGAAATATTTGATCTGTCCAAGTTTGGGTGGTCCCAAAACGATCGATGACTTTAAAAGAGCTGCCGATAAATTCAACGCCTGTGGTGATATCTGTAAAAAGAACGGGTTGCGTTTTGCGTATCACAACCATGGCTACAGCTTCACTGAAATAGATGGCAAGATGCCGCAGGATATTATGATGCAGGGCACCAATAAGGATACCGTTGATTTTGAAATGGATATTTACTGGGTGGTTACAGCCGGCGCTGATCCCATTGCCTGGTTGAACAAATACCCCGGCCGTTTCAAACTGTGCCATGTAAAGGACCGGAAGAAAGGCGTAGATCCAAAAGAGCACGATGCCTCTGTTGACCTGGGTTCAGGCAGTATAGATTTCAAAAAGATCCTGAAAGCCGGTTCAACCAAAGGACTTCAATATTACATAGTTGAACAGGAGCATTGGGATAACAGTACACCGCTGAAAAGCGCTGAAGCAGACGCGGCTTATATGAAGAAATTCAAGATGTAGATTAATTTATTTTAATAAACGAGATCCGGAGGGCAATTATGCCTTCCGGATCTTTTTGTTTTTGAGTGTTAGTTAATAAGCTGACAGGTTAACTTGTTAACACGTTAGCCTGTCAACTCGTCAACTTTCCTTTATCTTTAAGTAAACAACTACATATTATGAGAAGTTTGCCTTTATTCATTCTCTCCTTTTTTATCATTCAACATGCACTGGCGCAGGATAAAGACGATCAAATCATTCGCAAAGTACTAAGCGATCAAACCATTGCCTGGAACAAAGGGAACCTGGAAGATTTTATGAAAGGTTACTGGAACAACGACTCCCTGATGTTTATTGGTAAGAGCGGTGTAACATATGGCTACCAGAACACACTAATGAGTTATAAAAAGAATTACAACAATGCCGACGCTATGGGAACCCTGTCGTTCGATCTGATCAAAATACAGCGCCTGTCACCGGAATATTATTTCGTGGTAGGCAAATGGCATTTGAAAAGGAATATCGGCGATTTGGGCGGCCACTATAACTTACTTTTCCGGAAAGTGAATGGTACCTGGGTAATTGTAGCTGACCATAGTAGTTAACTCCACAACGCGGCAATCAACTTCAAACCTTAATGTATGGCTCTTATTATTATTGGGGTTATCATAATCCTGCTAGGCCTGGCAATAACCCGCAGCAATGACCCAAATTTCAGGCGTTTTGCTTCACCTGTTCGCGTTATTGGCGGCATCATGGTTTTAATTGGCATTCTTGTCGCCTGTATCATTCAAATTGAAGCCGGTGAGATCGGCGTAAAGAAATTGTTCGGACAGGTGCAGAACGATGTGCTTCCAAGCGGTTTGCACTTTATAAATCCCCTGCTCGATGTGGAGAAAATGGACATTAGAACCCAGAACTATACCATGAGCGGCGTACATGATGAAGGCGCCAAGCAGGGTGATGATGCCATTCGCGTGCTTACCTCCGACGGACTGGAAGTGGTTATTGATCTAACAGTTCTGTATAAGTTATTGCCATCCGATGCACCCCGTATTATACGGGAAACCGGGTTGGACTATACCAATAAAATTGTTCGTCCTGTAACCCGGACCAAGATCCGCGACAACGCCGTATATTATGATGCGGTGTCCCTGTATTCTACCAAACGCGATGAATTTCAGAACCGCATTTTTAAAACGATAGAAGGTGACTTCAAACGGCGCGGCCTGTTGCTGGAACAAATTCTGATCCGCAATATAACGTTGCCGATCATGGTAAAAACGGCCATCGAGCAAAAGATCACCGCCGAACAGGACGCCCAGAAAATGCAGTTCGTTTTACAAAAAGAACGGCAGGAGGCGGAACGTAAACGGGTGGAAGCGCAGGGTATTTCCGATTATCAGCGCATCATTAACGAAAGCCTTACCGACCGCCAGTTGCAATATGAACAAATAAAGGCGATGAAAGAACTGGCCGGTTCAACCAATGCCAAAATGGTGATTATGGGTAAGAATACACCGGTTATTTTGGATGGAAAGCAGTAAGCAATCGGTAATCGGTAATCGGTAATCGGCAATCGGCAATCGGCAATGGGCAATCGGAGATCGGCATTCAGCAACGAGAAA
>JAJKIL010000444.1 GCA_021154515.1 Niastella sp.
AAACACTAATTGAGTGTAAGCAGTGGGCAACCACTATTAAAACATATTTTTTAACTGATGGAGCAAGTAACCGTGAAGCAACAGAGTTCTTTAAATATTGCCGGTAAGGTAAAGGATTATATGATGCTGATTAAATTCAGCCTCAGCTTCATGGTTGTGTTTAGTGCTGTTATCAGTTACCTGCTGGCGCCGAAGGTTGTTGAATACGACTGGCTTCACATTATCCTGTTGTTTATAGGTGGCCTGCTGGTAACCGGCAGCGCCAACACCGTAAACCAGATAGTGGAGAAAGATACAGACGCTATGATGGCGCGCACTGCCAAACGCCCGGTAGCATCCGGAAGAATGCAACCGGCAGAAGCATGGGCCTTTGCCATCATTGCGGTAGTGGCGGGTTTATTCATCCTGGGCTATTGCTTTAACTGGTTGTCGGCCGGTTTGGCCCTGTTCAGCTGGTTTGTATATGCCTACATGTACACACCATTAAAAAAGGTAAGCGCCGTATCGGTACTGTTAGGCGCCGTGCCAGGAGCTTTACCCTGTTTAATTGGCTGGGCTGCAGGTCAGGATGAATTAAGCGTTGGCGGTTGGGTGCTTTTTGCCATCCAGTTTTTCTGGCAGTTCCCGCACTTCTGGGCTATCGCCTGGATTGCGCACAAGGATTATTCCAATGCCGGGTTTAAACTGATGCCTTCAGTAGAAGGACCTACCAAGTATTCAGCAGTACAGTCGATCATTTACTCACTGGTATTGATACCGGTTGGCACTTTGCCCTACCTGGTTGGCATGAGTGGGATGATGAGTTTCGTGATCGTACTGATAGCAAACCTGTTCATGCTTTGGCAAAGCATACGGCTGTATCGTGAAATGGAGAAGAAAGCCGCGCGCCGGGTAATGTTCACCAGCTATATTTATTTGCCTATAGTATTATTAGCTTTACTGGCCGATAAATTATAAAAGATAAAAACTTTAAAACCGTGATGGCAGAAGCAGTGAGTACGCAACGAAAAAAAATACATCCGCACAAGTTTACCTTGTGGGTAGGCATAGGCAGCATCATTATGATGTTTGCCGGCTTAACCAGTGCCTATATTGTAAAAGGCAGTTTGCCCGGGTTTAGCTCGGTGCATATGCCACAGATCTTTTATTATTCAACTGCCGTGATGCTGCTCAGCAGTTTTACCATGCAATGGGGTCTGAAATCGTTTAAAGAACGGGGTATGCAACAATATCGCCGCTTATTAACGGTTACTATGATCCTCGGTATCATTTTCATAGTATTGCAGATCACCGGTTTTTCACAACTGTGGAATTCCGGGAACAAACTGGCGGGATCAGCGGGGGCAGGACAGTTCTTATACGTAATTTTCGGATTGCATGCGGTGCACGTTTTAGGCGGCATCATTGCACTGATAGTGATGTTCATAAAAGCATTCAGCGCACGCATCAGGAATTATAATTCAGTACCGGTAGAGGTGATGAGCACCTACTGGCACTTTGTAGACCTGTTATGGGTTTATTTGTTTGTGTTCTTTTTGTTTAAATCTTAATTGCAGAACTACTAATACTAAAATAGCAACATGGCACAAGTAGCAACGGCTAATCAAGGCATGTGGACCGGAGGAAAGAGCCCATTCAAAGTGGAGTATGGCAAGTTAATGATGTGGTATTTCTTAATGAGCGATGCTTTTACTTTCGGCGCATTCTTGATTTCGTACGGAACCATCCGGTTTTCAACTAACTCATGGCCCGACCCCAACCACGTGTTCAGGTCTTTCCCTATCGTGGGCGAAATGCATATTCCGCTGGCGTTCGTGAGCTTAATGACCTTCATCCTGATCATGAGTTCGGTAACCATGGTACTGGCCGTAGGCGCTGGTCATGAAATGAACAGAAAAGAAGTGTTGAAATGGTTAGGCTGGACCATCCTCGGTGGTATCGCTTTCTTAAGCTGCCAGGCCTGGGAGTGGACACACCTGTATCATGAAGGCGCCTGGTGGGGTCATAATCCGTTCATGAACATCGACGGTACAATGTCCTCTACCAACTTTACCAACTTCTTCTTTACCATCACCGGTTTCCACGGATTCCACGTATTGTCTGGTGTAGTGATAAACATCATCATGTTCATCATGACGTATAAAGGTGTGTTCGACAGAAGAGGCCACTACCTGATGATCGAGAAAGCTGGTTTGTACTGGCACTTTGTTGACCTGGTATGGGTATTCGTATTCACTTGTTTTTACCTGTTCTAGTAGGTTGAATATTTCAACTACTGATTATTATAACATAGGCAGTTAATTGATTTATATATAATATTGCGATTATGGAAAATGCACATGTAGCAGCAGTACCGCACACTCACGCACACGACGAGGCACATACTTTCGACAGAAAAGCGATCTGGAGAACTTTCCGGATACTCTTATACATCACGGTATTCGAATTGATTCTGGCAATCACATATTATGAAATTGAGTTTTCGAACCCACACCTGGTAAAACATTTACTGAATGGTGTATTCGTTATACTTACACTGGCAAAGGCTTTCTTTATCATAGCTGAGTTCATGCACTTGCGTCATGAGATCAGAAATCTGATCCTCAGCATTTCTATTCCGGCTTTATTGTTCATCTGGTTTATTACCGCTTTCCTGTGGGATGGAAATTCTTACAAGAACCTGCGTAATACCTACGACAAACATTACAAAGAGCATGCTACTGAAAAAGTAGAGCAAAAAGAGCCGGCTAAACCAGGTGAAAAGGAAGAGCCTGGCAAATTACAATAATGACTTTACTGCTAAATGTGATATAAAAAAGAACCATCGTCACCTGACGATGGTTCTTTTTTTAAGTGGAACCGGTTAATGAGCAATGAGTTACAACGGTTCATCCCATAGGAAATACATAAATGTATTTTATTCAAATAAAAAGCTGCATGGCATTGTGCCTTACGGTAACTTTGCGCAGCAAAAGAAAAACCCGTGAGTCAGAAAGCATTATTAGCCCTGTGTATCGCTATTTTTTTACCGCTTATAAGCTACTTCATTGTAAAGGGAGTTAGCAGGGATGCCATTCATATGCCTCCGCATTACTATGCCGATGATATAGTTGATTCGGTAAAGAATGGAAAAGAAGTAAGGGATACTATCTGGCACCAGGTAGCCAACATTAAGCTGAGAAATCAGCTGGGTGATTCTGTAACATTAGACAGCTTGCGAGGTAGAATAATAGTAGCCGATTTCTTCTTTACCCATTGTCCCTCTATTTGTCCTACCCTTACAAAGAATATGAAAGGGCTGCAGGACGCGCTTAAAATGAAGGATGTTACCAAAAGATTAGATAGCTCGTTTGTTCAGTTTTTATCATTCACTGTTGACCCCCAAAGAGATACTGTAGAACAACTGAAAAAATACGCCACGCACTTTGGCGTGAACCCCGATGTGTGGTGGATGCTTACCGGTCCTAAAAAGACCATCTATGATTTTGCGTTGAACGAAGTAAAGCTGGGCCTGCAGGATGGGGAAGGGGTTGACTCCAACTTTATACACACCCAGAAATTTGTAGTGATCGATAGAAAAGGCATTGTGCGTGGTTATTACGATGGACTGGATACAATGGCCCTTTCCAAACTGGCAGAGGATATAACCCTGCTGATGTTGGAAAAAGACAAAAACGAACCTTCGCCAGTATTGGCCCAACTGATAAGCATTTGGCCAATTTACATAGCTGTGATCATAGCTGTTGTGCTATTTGTTTGGATCACGCGCAGACCAGCAAAAGAACCCAAATTTATATAGTTATGCTACCTCCCGTACTGGCAAAAAATGATAAAAAGGCCCACTGGCTCATTCTTGTATTTTCCTTTATAGTTTTTGTTGCGGTGTCGGCATTAAGTCGCATCAAGCTCGATGTAGACCTTGGTTTTAACGTACATGTTTTTGCGCAGTTGAACGCCGTAATTAATGCCATTGTAAGCCTGTTGTTGCTGGCCGGTTTGGCTACAGCAAAACAAGGCAAATATGAACTGCACAAGAAGATCATGATCACCGCATTGATCTTATCAGTGATCTTCCTGGTGTCCTACATCTGTCACCATTTATTTGCCGGTGAAACAAGGTTTGGCGATTTGAACCACGATGGTCAAATGAGTCCCGAAGAGATTGCATTGGCCGGTCCCAAAAGAACACTGTATTTTATTATACTCTCCACCCATATTCCGCTTGCTGGTCTTGTTTTGCCCTTTATACTTTATACGGCCTACCGGGCGTTAATTGGTGAATATTCCCAACACAAAAAACTGGCCCGTTACACCTGGCCTGTTTGGTTATATGTTTCAGTAACCGGTGTTTTGGTATATTTAATGATAAGTCCTTATTATTAATATTTTTCCATGCAACAACCCAATGCATTTAGAGTGCTGAAAATACTGCATACCGCTTTATTGATGAGTATGATTATATTCAGCCTGATCGCCATTGTACTGGTTCAGCGGAACCTTGTACCTGCCTCCGGTGAAACGCTTGAACGCAGCTTTCAGGTGATTTGTATCCTGGTATCAGGTGTTATGTTATTGGGTGGGTTCAATCTTTTCAAGAAAAAGATGCTGGCTGCCCGCAATGATACCGGATCGGGTGAGCAAAGGATGGACTTATATCGTTCTGCCTGTATCTTGTGGTGGGCAATGATCGAGGGACCGGGTTTACTGGCAACAATAGGGTATATGCTTACACACAATCTTGCATTTTTAGCGTTGGGGGTGTTTCATATAGCGTGCTTGTTTGTTTTCACCCCTCGTAAGGCGAATATTGTGGTGTTGT
Source organism: Niastella sp. (assembly GCA_021154515.1). Taxonomy (GTDB): domain Bacteria; phylum Bacteroidota; class Bacteroidia; order Chitinophagales; family Chitinophagaceae; genus Niastella. The sequence continues at coordinate 4,820 of JAJKIL010000444.1, forward strand.
TGAATTTGACTAATGAAGAAGTGTCTAGGTTGGAGGGGAAAAAGTAGTTGGAGTGGCCTGGTTAATAGAGAGGGCAGAGTTGACCAGTTAACCAGTTAACCAGTTGACAAGGAATTGAAGCGAGGGATTTGAGGTAAATAGGGATAAGTTGATAGGGTTGATGGAGTTGGTAAAGGGTTGAAAGATGAAACGAGTGAGAGATGAAAATAGTGAGGAATATTACACTGGCGCGAGTCCTTTCACGTTTCACGTTTGACGTTTCACGACTCAGCATTGCCGATTCACGATTGCCGATTCACGACGAAAAGCATTTTATTATATGAAGCAGTTAGTTTGCATCACTCCCGGCCAATTTGAATACCAGCAGGGACAGCAACCGGAGGTTAAAGAAAATCAGTCGTTACTTAAAATAAAACGCATAGGTATTTGCGGAACCGATCTGCATGCCTATGAAGGCACACAGCCTTTTTTTAATTATCCGCGCATTCTGGGTCATGAACTGGCTGCAGAATATGTATCGGGTGATGCGCCTGGGTTTAAAGCAGGCGAACCCGTAACTATTATTCCTTATTTCAATTGTGGTAAATGTATTGCCTGCCGCAGTGGCAAACCTAATTGCTGTACCAGCATCCAGGTATGTGGCGTGCATGTTGATGGCGGCATGCGTGAATATTTAGTGGTTCCTTCTTATTCATTACTGCATGGCAATGGATTGAGCTTTGATGAGCTGGCATTGGTTGAACCGCTGGCTATTGGCGCACATGGTGTTCGCCGGGCAGGAGTTCAGCCTGGTGAATACGTACTGGTAATTGGCGCCGGTCCTATTGGCCTCGGCATTATGGAATTTGCCCGCATAGCTGGTGGGCATGTTATTGCCATGGACATTAATGAACAACGCTTACAGTTCTGCCGCGAAAAATTACAGGTAGCACATACCATCAATGCCGCTACCGATAATGTAATGCAACGCCTGCAGGAGATCACCAATAACGACATGCCTACCGTAGTGATCGATGCTACCGGAAGCCTAAAGGCCATCAATAATGCATTCCAATACATGGCACATGGCGCCCGTTATGTGCTGGTTGGTTTACAAAAGAATGAGATCAGTTTCTCC
>JAJKIL010000445.1 GCA_021154515.1 Niastella sp.
ACGCCCGCAACTGCTATTGAAATCCTGGACGTTCAACTGGGCGCACCCGGCGAAGCCATTATACGCGTTAAAAAAGCAGCAGGCGCCATTGCTTATGTGCACCAGTATGCAACCGAACTACCTGGACCCAGTACCGTATGGGTCAGTGAAGAAAGTTCTATCCGTGATCATAAGTTCAAGGGATTGGCCTCTGACAAACGGTATTGGTTTCGCGTAGTAGCAATCGGCCGCAAAGGGCAAAAGGCCTACTCACCGGTTGTTTCCAGATCGATACAGTAATCGATCAGACATATCTTAATAGTGAACGGGACCGCATATGTGGTCCCGTTGTTTTTTATGTAGTTTTTATTAAACCTATTTCAACAACCCATCGATCGTAATAGCCACATAATACAAACCACCGAGGGTTGGTCCACCTGCATATTGAAGATACCGGTGGTTCAGTAAATTGGCGCCACCGGCTTTAATGCTGGCATTCACTTTTGGTACGCGGTAAGTAACCTGGGCATCTACCGTTTGGTAAGCAGAAATTCTTCCGGTAACCAGCGGACTCTCCCACAGGAACGAATCCTGCCAACGCCATACTACATTAAACCCAACATTTTTGAACACTTCGCTGTTGCCAAACGACAGGTTGGTTGACCATTTTGGGGTATTGAACCCTGTTACAAAGATGTCGTCGCTATGGTTTGATTTCATTTGGTTGAAATTCAAATTACCGCCTACTGTATACTTTTTAAAGAAGTTCCAGGTTACGCCCAATGCTGATCCATAATTGTTATATGTATTCTTTGCATTGGTGTATACACGGTAACGTTCCTGTCCTTTGCTGGCTGCATTACCGCCGCTGGCCGTTGTTGCATCGCGGTTACGATCGAGCATGGCGATCACGGCTGCATCAGAACCTACTGTTTCGCCTATGGGCACAAACACCTGCACCTGACCCAGGAAGCCCACGTATTTGTTGGTATAAGCATCCACATCCACGATGAGGGTATTATCTAACAACACGCTTTTATAGCCTACTTCAAATGAAGTGATCTGCTCGGGACGTGCTTTTGGCAAATTGGCCCATTGCAACAGATCGCGGTTGGCCAGGGCAGCAGCATCGGTATTACCTTGTGCTGCTACAGCCGCATTAAAGTTAACCACTGACTGTTGGGTATAACTGTTTTCCAGGTAACCCAACCCTTCGTTGATATAAGATAAGCTGCCCACGCGTTTTACGCGGCCGTTGTTCACATATGATAATGCTTCAAACAAGGCAGGGAAGCGATATCCCTGCTGATAGGTGAAGCGGAAATTATGTCGCTGATTAACGGTATACACTGCTGCCAGCCGGGGAGTGAATTTGGGATCAAACTCCGGATTGTAATCGTAGCGTAATGATCCAAACAATTTCAATTTATCGTCGAAGAAGGTTTTGGTAACCTGGGCAAAACCGCCGAATTTCTTATAATATACATTGCTTCCAAAATTGCTGCTATCTGGCACTTTGCCATCTACCATTACCGGTTTGTTTCTTTCTGCAATGGGGCGACTGAAATCAACAAAGTTGTTTCCGTCGGGGATCACTTCGTAAATACGGGCATCGCCACCTACCAGCAGGTCAAATGCTTTTGTGTATTTCGACAGGTCCCACTGTGCTTCGGTATGATACATGCGGCTTCTTTGCTTTAAAGCGGCACCTCCGGTTGCCGGAGCATCGGGAATGGTGCTTGATTTTATATCCCAGTTATTGATCTTGATGATCTTGTTCTTCAGCGCATCAAACTCGGGCGTGCCTGGCTTAACGCGATTGACATCTGCTTTATCCCGGGCTTCCACAGTGGCGGCAGCCAGGTTATCTGATGTTAATCCGCCATTGCGGCTGGCGAAATCATTAAGTGCCGCTTTATAGTTGGCAGCCCAGGTAGATTGCGAGCCACCGCTGGCGAGGTCGAGGTTATCGGCCAGTGGTTTTACGTTATAGGAATCGCCGGTATTTTCTATCGATACATAACTGCGGATCACGTAATTACTTCCTTTCAACTCCAGGTGATGGTTCTGCACTTTTACATTGTCGAGCCGGATCTTGTTTCCCCGTTGAAATACGCCGTCCATTTGTCCGAAACGATAAGAATAAGACAACTCGGCATTTTCGGTTATGCGGTAATGTGCCGCCAGGTCAACTTTCAGGTTGCTTACTTTCGGACTTACCAGGTCGGTTTCCCAATAACCGCTACGCGCTACGCGCAATGTTTGATTGGGCTTGCCATCGATGGTGAGGCCGCTGATTGAAGAAGTGTTACTACCCGCCAATGCATCATCGCCATATTTATTCCAGCCATCGAAGACAGTATTGTTCTCGCCATTGAGTGCAGGAAAGTTAGGGTTAGCACTCTTCAGGTTGTTTGGGTTTTGATCGAGGCGGGTATTCGAACGCCAGTCGATCCCCTGCATGTAACCTACGTTTACTTTGAAGGCAAATTTATTATGGAACAATGCTTTTGCATATCTGATAGCAGATTCTGTTAAAAACGCGGGCGAATGATCGATGCCATCCACATGGTTAATGCCTGTTTTATGGTAAATGCTCAACCCCTGGCTATTAAATGGGTTTTTGGTCAGCAGGTTTGCCATCCCGTTGATCGCGTTCATACCATATAAGGCAGAAGCGGCGCCGGGGGTTATTTCCACGCTTTGAATGTCCAGTTCTGTGGGGCCAATGGCATTACCAAGCGGAACGCCTAAAGTTGCCGCCTGCATATCTACCCCATCAACCAGCTGCATAAAGCGGAAATTATTTGGGATATTAAAGCCACGGGTATTAGGAACTTTAAAGGTCAAACTGGAAGTGGTCATTTGTACGCCCTTTACATTTTCCAGGGCGTCGTAGAAGTTGGGCGCCGGGGTTTCTTTTATGGCGCGGATATCCAGCTTTTCAATTGCTACCGGTGATTTAAGAATGTTTTCCGGTACGCGCGAAGCTGTTACTACCACTTCATTGCCTAATACGGTTTGCGTTACCATGGCTACCTGTAATTTGGAGCCGAGGCTTTTTACCTCCAGTTCTTTTGGCTCAAAGCCAACCGAGGTAAAAACCAGTGTAAAGGGTAATTTTTGTTTGGTGCGAAGTACAAAGTTGCCGGTATTGTCTGTAATGGTACCGGTTACCGATCCTTTTATCTGTACACTTACATCGGATAAGGGTTCATTTTTTCCGTGATTGATCACCGTTCCGGAGATCTCTATCAACGCTACGGTTTGGGAAATAGCTGTGGAACACACCAACAGGGCCATTGACGCCAAAACGCCATATTTGAGTTTCTTAAGAGGGTTCAATTTTGCGAGGAGGCCGTTGTACAAGGTTTTGGTCTCAAGCAACCAGCCTGTTGGATTTGCTGTTTTCATTATTCGTTGGTTTATTCATTCATACCAGCCTATATTCTAATAGACTATAAGGTTAAAATAAAACCCCGGATTATTGTACGGGGTCGTGCATCTGGCTAACAAATCATGTCCACTAAATTACTAGACTATTTGACCTTTAAAAATCCCGGCTGGTTAAAGTAGCCGGGATCCTTATTTGGTACAAATATAGTCCATTATTTTACTAGACTTATAATTTATTTTTAATCCCGGTAAGAATTTTTACCGGGATAACTATTTAAAAGATCTTAACGATAATCTTCAGACTCCAGAATATTACTAATATACCTAATAAGATCAGCGAAATTTTACGTGGTAATTTACCAGCCAGTTTAGCCGCCAACGGCGCCGCCAGTAAACCGCCTATAATCAGGGCCACAATCACCTGCCAGTGGGTTACTCCCAACATAAAAAAGAATGAAAATGCGCTTGCCAGGGTAACAAAAAATTCAGTCAGGCTCACGGAACCTATTACAAACCGCGGGCTGCGGCCCTTGGTAATTAAGGTAGTGGTTACAATGGGTCCCCAGCCACCGCCGCCGAAAGAATCGAGGAAACCGCCAAAACCAGCCAGCCAGCCATAATGTTTGAATTTCTTTTTCTTCTGCTCCTTTTTAAACGCATTCCAAAGTATACGTAAACCCAGCAACATGGTATAGGTGGCTATAACAGGCTTTATATAGGCTGTTTGGGAATCGCCAAATTTTACTAACAGTATTGCACCGAATACAGCTCCTACAATACCTGGTATCACCAATGCCTTGAACAGTTTTTTGTTTACGTTGCCAAATTTATAATGGCTGTACCCTGAAGCGCCGCTTGCAAACATTTCGGCAGTATGTATACTACCACTCATGGCTGCGGGGCTAACCCCGGCCGATAATAATATAGTGGCGCTGGTAACACCATATCCCATTCCCAGGGCGCCGTCAACCAATTGCGCCAGGAAACCGGCCAGCACCATCCAGTGAAAGTTCGGGTCCAGCTGGTGGTACCATTTTACCGTATCATCGGCAATCCGCTGGAAGGGTAAATAAGAGAATATAAAGTGACCTACCAACATCAGGGCAAATGCAATAAGGGAATAGGTGACGATCTTTCTAACACGTCGTTCCCTTTCCACATTGTCCTTTTCTACCAGGATGCGGGTGATCTCATTCAGCCGTTTTACTTTGTATTCAAAGTTGCCATTGAGTTTATTCCTTACTGCATGCAGGTTATTGATCATGTCATCCAGCTCAGGAGGCAGGGCATGGTTCAACACTTCTTTTATGCGTTTGGCGGCGGTAGGTGATTTGCCATTGGTTGAAATAGCAATTTTTAAATTACCTTTTTGCACAATAGAGCTCAGGTAAAAATCGCATTGCTCAGGCGTATCGGCCACATTTACGAGGATCTTCTTATCCTTGGCTGCTGCCCTGATGGCCAGGCTCGAGTTTTTTTCGTTCACCGCAATGATAACCAGGTCCTGGTTTACCAGGTCGGCTTCTACAAAAGCGCGCTCATGAAGGGTAAGGTTGGGATGGCTTTTTGCCAGCTTACGTACCTCATCGGAAATGCTGATAGCTACAACAGTAACCGGGGCAGCCGGCGAATTACCCAGCAGTGCAGATAATTTTTCTGCACCCACCTTGCCCCCTCCTACCAGCAATACTTTTAAGTCTTCCAGCTTTAAAAAAACAGGAAATAAAAGATTGCCGGGATCGGGCGTTGCGCCAGTCGTTTGTTTTACCGGTATTATTTGTTCTGTTGTCATGCCTGTCAGCATTTTTAGATCGTTACCAACTTTTCGCGAACTGCAAAATCGCCAAATGTTTCACCGGAATTCCTGTTCTTGCTATATTTCTCAAAAAGTTCATCCAGCTCCTTCAAAATTGCAGGCTCGTCGATATTTTCTTTATACTTTTTATTTAAACGGAAACCTTCGCGGTCGCCACCCAAATGTAAATTATAACGGCCATAGGCAGTTCCTATAAAACCGATCTCTGCAGCATACGGCCTTCCGCAACCATTGGGACAACCGGTCATGCGCATAGATATTTCGTCATTCTCCAAACCATACTTGGCCAGGATAGGTTCAATTTTCGTAATGAGCGATGGCAGGTAGCGTTGTGCTTCGGCCAGCGCCAGCGAACAGGTATTGAATGCTACGCAGGCGATGGCATTTTTACGTACAGCCCCTGCTTTGTCAGTATGTTCAATAATTCCGAAATCGGTCAAGATCTTTTCTACAGCTTTCTTATCCTTTTGTGCAATGTCGCTGAGGATCAAACCCTGGTTACTGGTGAACCGGAAATTGGCTTTACCTGTTTTTGCTACTTCCAGTAAGGCTGTTTTCAGCGCTACCTTTTCGTCGGCAATACGGCCACTTTCAATAAAGACGGTATAATACCATTTACCTTCGTGGTTCTTGTGCCAGCCATACTCATCTTTTCTACTGGTAAAGCTATATGGCTTCGGCTCTTCAAGTTTGAACCCACACCGTTTTTCCAGTTCTGCCCTGAATGCTTCCACCCCCATTTTGTCGATGGTGTATTTCAGGCGACTCAGCTTACGATCGCTGCGATTACCATGGTCGCGCTGAATGGTAATTGCCTCCAGCACGGCTTTCAGCGTATTTTCTTCTCCACGTACAAAACCCAGCATCGATGCCAGGCGTGGATAAGTAGCCGCGTTACCATGGGTAGCACCCAGACCACCACCTGCAGCGATGTTAAAACCTATCAGCTTGTCATTTTCAATAATGGCAATAAGGCCCAGGTCATTGGTAAATACATCCACATCGTTGTTTGGCGGGATGGCTATACCCACTTTGAATTTACGGGGCAGGTAACGATCCTGATATAATGGATCTTTTTCTACTTCTTCTTTCTCCTTTTTATCGAGCAATGGCTTTTCATCGAGCCATATTTCATAATAAGCTTTTGATTTGGGCAAACCCAATTTGCTTATTTTCCCTGCATAAGAAAAAATTTCTTCATGTATAGGTGAAAATTTGGGGTGAGCCGCGCAAACCACATTACGGTTCACATCGCCACAAGCAGAAATAGAATCGAGCAATATGGTGTTGAAAGCCTGAATCGTTGGTTTTACATGCGATTTTAAAATACCATGCAGCTGTATGGTTTGGCGGGTGGTGATCTTAATAACTCCGGTTGAATGGTCTCCGGCAATGTTATGTAAGCCTATATATTGATCAGCGGTCATAAAGCCACCGGGCAAACGCAAACGGAGCATATAAGAATACAGCCATTCCAGCTTTTTGGCACTGCGTTCTTCCCGACGATCGCGATCATCCTGCTGGTACATGCCATGGAACTTAACCAACGCTGTATCATCTTCACGGATCGCACCGGTTATCTCATCACGCAGGCTTTCTTTTAATGTACCGCGCAAACCATCGCTGGCCATTTTTATTTTTTCGGTAGAAGACAGATTCTTATTATCGTTTGTACTCATCGTAAATGCAAGTTTCAAGTTTCAAATTAAATTCACCCACTTCGTTCTAATACACATCTTTCAGGAAGCGACCCTCTTCTTTCAACTGGTTCAAATACTCAACTGCCTGGGCGCTTGTTTTACTTCCAAATCTTTCAATGATCTGCAGCATGGTATATTCCACATCTACACTCATTGGTTCTTTAGCACCGCAGATGTATACATAGGCGCCATTTTGCAACCACTCATAAAATGCTTTGGCATTCTCCAGCATTTTATGTTGTACATATATTTTTGATTTCTGGTCTCTTGAAAAGGCAACGTTCACTTTGGTCAGTACGCCTGTCTGGATCCAGTTTTGAATTTCTGTTTGATATAAGAAGTCGGTAGTGAAATGCTGATCGCCAAAGAACAGCCAGTTACGACCGCTGGCGCCGGTAGCATCACGCTCCGCTATAAATGATCTGAACGGTGCAATACCTGTTCCGGGCCCGATCATAATAACATCTTTGTCTTCCGCTGGTAACCGGAACTGGTTGTTTTTATGTACATAAAATTCCAGCGGACCTTCAACTGCTAAATCGGCCAGATAGTTTGAGGCCAAACCATGTTTTACTTCCCCGTTCATTTTAAAATTGTCGCGGGCCACGGTAATATGTACTTCACCGCTGTGTGCGTTGGGTGAAGAGGAAATAGAGTATAATCTTGGCGTGATCGGTTCCAGAATGCCAATCACTTCTTCAAACTGCGCGGCATTATTTACGGGATAGATCTTTAACAGATCGAGCAGACTGATCTTTGTTTCAGGAATATCCTGTTTTACTATAGCGGCATATTGTTTTACTACGCGCTCCGGTAAATAGGCAATGTTCACTTTCTTTTTCAACAGCTCGATCATCGTATGCGTTTCGTTGCGGAAGGTTACTGTTTTCTTGCCATCTATGCGTGTCAATGCGATAATTTCATCTACAATAGCGGGTGCATTTTCAGGAACAATCCCAATTCAATCACCAAGTTGGTAT
>JAJKIL010000446.1 GCA_021154515.1 Niastella sp.
CTTCTTACTTCCTATAGTTTACCAGTGACGACAGGTGGCCATTCTGGCCAGCAACAGCAACACAAATATTATAACTTTAATAACAGCCCAGGGACTGGTTTCCGCCGGTGCAGCGGCTCCTCCTCCGGCTACCGGTCCGCCCTCCTGGGGAATAAGAACAGCCTCCAGTTCTTCCCGCTTTTTACCAATCTGTGCTTTCACATCTTCAGAAGCGGCCAGCAATTGGGCATTTTCCAACCAGGTACTTACATAGTTCCCGGTTTGCCTGTTCTTGTTAAAAGTGTATACGCTGGCCTGTAATATACATAAGGCATACTTATCTTTTAAGGGGCCAAACCTGTCAGAAGGAAGCAATTGAATCAATCTGATATAACGAAATTCCATCAGGTCCTTAACCTTCGAAAGCATCAGCATGCCCGTAGCATTATAGTACTCCCCGATGGTGGAAATGCTGCCCATGACAATCTTTATAACAGCCTGCCAGCCCTTTTCCGTGTCGGCCGGCGTCATCAGCAACCTGTTCTTAAGTAAGGCGGTTAGTCCATCCTCATCAGGATCAAGAAAGCAGGCATTCATGTAAGTAATGAAGGCGTGACAGAAATAAGGGCTGATCCAATTGATAAACTGTTCATCTGTATATACCGGATTGCGCAGGAAATTTTCTTTCCGGCCAATATGGGCAGTTTCCAGAAAAACCAGCAGTACGGGGTCTTCCGCTACCACCGAATGATACATCAAACCATCCTCTTTCAGCAGGTCTTCATAATATTGAATGATGTCATTTTTGGTAAATGACCGGCCGTTCATTTCAATAGTAGTTTCCCCGCTAAGCTCCAGCTCGGCAAAGAGTTTTTTTCTTTCTAATTGAATGGCTTTTTTATCGAGCGGGGTAACTATGGGTTCTCCGGATAACGAAGAAGGTGATAAATATTGCATCAGGGTAGATTGTGGTTCAACACGCGAAAAATACACAATAATCCCAATAGATGCAATAGCCCACCTGGGATATATAATCGAAAACAGGTATTTGAAAAGTCCGGCCGCTTACAAAAAGAAATTGTAAATTATGGTATTAAAAACTGCACCATGAAGCCAATCCTGACTGCTTTTGCTATGATCTGCATTGCTGTTACCTGCTATTCCCAAACAGCGGTTAAGCAATACACCATTGAACAATTCTATAAAACCATCGCTTTTGGCGGGGGTAATTTTAATAAAGCCGAGAACAAAATAATTGTTCATGATAACAGCTCCGGCATCTTCAATGTATACGAAATTGACCTGGCCACCAAAGAGAAGAAGCAACTGACCAACTCTGAAAAGGAATCGTATTACGCCATCGACTATATCCCCGGTACCAGCGATTTTCTATATTCGGCCGACAAAGGCGGGAATGAGAATACGCACATCTATTTGCAAAAAGGAGATGGTTCCGTAACCGACCTAACACCGGGCGTTAAAGAGAAAGCTGGTTTTTTTAGCTGGAACCACCCCAAGACTGCTTTTTATTATACCAGTAATGTTCGCGACTCCCGTTTTTTTGATCTGTATAAAATGAGCCCTGGCGACTGGAAGCCGGCCCTGCTTTATCAAAATGAAAAAGGATTTGATGTGGCCAGCATTTCCCCCGACGAAAACTGGCTGGTGTTAACCAAAAGCATCACCTCAGACAAAAATGAAATGTACCTGCTTAACCGCAAAACCAATGAATTAAAGAAGCTGTCTGCCGAAACAGAAGCCACTTATTCACCACAAAGCTTTGAACTGGACAACAGCGCTTTTTATTACACCACCAACGAAGGCAGCGAATTCACGTATCTGGCAAAGTATGATCTCGCCACAGGCAAACAACAAAAGATATTCAGTGATAAATGGGATGTGATGTACATGTATATCAGTGAGAACGGTAAATACCGTGTAATTGGCGTTAATGAAGATGGCAGGGATAAAATATTGATGTATGATCACAAAAGCGGCAAACAGTTAGCCTTTCCCACCATTAAAGATGGCTATGTACAGAGCGTCAGCATTTCACCTACCGAAAACAATATGATCGTGTATGTTGTCAGCGACCGGTCACCGGTGAATTTGTATTCCTTCAACTTCGCTTCAAAAAAGCTTGATAAACTAACCAGTTCGCTCAATCCCGAGATTGATCCTAACGACCTGGTGGATGCGGAAGTGGTGCGCTTTAAATCATTCGACGGACTGCTGATCCCGGCCATATTTTATAAACCAAAAAATGCAGCTGCCGGCCATAAAGTACCGGCATTGGTTTGGGTACATGGCGGTCCGGGCGGACAAAGCACAGCCGGCTATTCACAGTCCATTCAATATTTCGTGAACCATGGGTATGCCATACTAGCGGTGAACAACAGGGGCAGCAGTGGCTACGGCAAAACGTATTATAAAATGGATAACCGGAACCATGGTGATAAAGACCTGAAAGATTGTGTGTGGGGGAAGAAATGGCTGGCGCAACAAACATACATCAACCCTGTCAGCATCGGGATCTATGGCGGCAGTTATGGTGGCTTTATGTCGCTCGCCGGCATCATTCAATACCCTGCTGAATTCAAGGTAGGCGTTGACCTTTTTGGCGTAACCAACTGGCTGCGTACCCTGCAAAGCATTCCCGCTTATTGGGAAAGTTTTCGTAAAGCATTATACGATGAAATGGGTGACCCGGCTACCGATTCAGTGCGTCTGCGTTCCATTTCCCCGCTTTTCAATACCGACAAGATCAAAACGCCGTTGCTGGTACTGCAAGGCTCCAACGACCCAAGAGTGTTGCAGGTAGAAAGTGATGAAATTGTTGCCGGCGCCAAAAAGAACGGTACCCCGGTGGAATATGTACTGTTCCCCGACGAAGGGCATGGATTTAGAAAAAAGGAAAACCAAATGAAAGCGGCGAAGGTAACGCTGGACTTTTTGGATAAATACCTCAGCGGCAGCAGTAATTGATTTATCAACTACTGATATCCCTTTGCCTGCAGGTTAAATAATTCTGCATAGCGGCCATTTTTTTGTAACAGCTCCTGGTGGGTGCCTATCTCCAGGAGCTCGCCTTTATCCAGCACCAGGATCCTGTTGGCCATCCGAACGGTGGAGAATTTATGCGAGATCAATACAGCCGTTTTACCTTTCGTCAATTCTGAGAAACGTTGAAACACTTCGTATTCCGCCCGGGCATCCAATGCAGCTGTCGGTTCATCCAGGATCAACAATTGTGCATTCTTCATATAGGCTCTTGCCAGCGCTATCTTTTGCCATTCGCCACCTGATAATTCAACACCCTGGTTAAAACGTTTGCCCAACGGTTGCTCATAACCGCCCGGAAGCTTCTGCACCAGCAGATCGGCAAGGCTTTTCTTTGCGGATTGTACAATCAATCCTGCATTCTCTTTTTCATCAATATTCCCTACGGCAATGTTTTGGGAAACCGTCATTTGATACCGGATATAATCCTGGAAGATAACGCCTACGTTATAGCGCAGTTCAACCAGATCGTATTCGCGCAGGTCGTGACCATCGAGTAAGATGCGGCCTTCCGTAGGATCATACAACCGGGCCAGCAATTTTACCAGCGTTGTTTTTCCGGCGCCATTCTCCCCTACCAGCGCCAGCTTTTCACCCCCCGCCAGGGTAAAGTTGAGGTGCCTGTTGGCCCAGTTCTCTGAGTTCACATATTTAAACCCAACGTTCTCAAAAACAAATCCCTCCTTAATGGGATTGGGGAATGGCAGGGATTTACCTTTGTGAACGATCCTGGGTTGAATATGAAAGAATTCAAAAAAGTCTTTTAAGTAAATGGCCCCTTGCGACAAAGCTGTAAAGCGCGTTAAGATCCCTTCCAGCAAACTTCTTAGCTGTCTGAAAGAACCAGCCAGAAAGGTGAGGTCGCCAATGGAGATGCTTCCCTGCACAGCTTTGTAAACAATAAAAACAAACGCGCCATAATAACCGCAGGTGCCAAAGAGCGAAAAGGCAGCGCCCCACACCGACCGTTTAATGGCCAGTTGTTTATTATCCTTGTAGAATGTATCCGATAACTGTTTGAACCGGTCAATTAAAAACCCCGACAGATCAAACAGTTTTACTTCCTTGGCGGTTTCATCACTGGCGCCAATGTAACGCATGTAATCCAGCTCCCTGCGCTCGGGCGTTTGTCGCCTGCTAAGGGAATAGGTTTTGTCATTAAAATGCGCCTCTCCCAAAAATGCAGGCAACACGGCTATAATAAGGATCAGGATCAGCCAGGGATTGAAAACCACCAGGCCGGCCGCCAAAAACGTCACCGTTATCAGGTCCTGCACCTGGCTTAATACCTGGGACAGCAAAACGGTTCTACCCATAGTTTGCTGCCGCGCCCTTTCCAGTTTATCATAAAAAGTAGAATCCTCAAACTGCTCCAGGTCTAACGTGGCCGCATGCTGCATAATTTTGATAGAAGTGTAATTGGCGAACTTATCGCCCAACAAACTATCAATTAAAGCAGTGGCGCGCCCTAACACATCCGACAGCACGGCCAGTATCAATTCAATAATCACCAGCTCCCATAAATAGGCATGTGAATCATTACTGGTATGGGTTGGGTGCGCAACCTGGTCGATTATTAATTTTCCAATATATAAGATAGCAACAGGTATAGCCGAACGAATAATTCGAATAAGCGCCGTGGCGAACGTTAATGCAGGGCTCGTTTGCCACACCAGTTTAAAGAACTGCGGCAGATTATTCAGTGCATTGAACCGGTCCTTCAGTGTAACTTCCTCTGTTACAGCTCCCTTCTTTTCCAAAGTCGTTTATATTTTATGCAAAATACGATACAATAACTTTATCTGCTATATACAACAAATTATGAACGATTCTGTTTACCACCCCGCCGCAAAGCGGACAGGGACTGTATCATAACCGAACAGCAGGGCTATAATGCTATATTTAGCATTTTGGCTTTCAATAGGTTTACAGAATGGCATGTTATTTATCCCTGATATAGCACCTACATTCACCGTGAAAGCCAACTTTACATGATTAGTAACTTCTTCCTTACCGCCATCAGGAACATCCGTCATAATTTCAGTTATACATTGTTGAATGTATCCGGGTTGACCCTGGGTATTGGCGCCTGCATTATTATTTTCCTGGTAGTGCGTAATGAACTGAGTTATGACCAGTATAACAGCAAGGCTAACCGCACGTACCGTGTTACGCTGAATGCCATTGATTTTAATCCGAGCGTATCGATGGTGATCACCCCTAACCTTCGCAACGACTTCCCCGAACTGGAGACAGTTACCCAGGTTTGGTTTCAACAGGATGGAACGGTGAAAGTGGGTGAACAGCGGTACAATGAAAAGCAATATTGTTTTGTTGACCAGTATTTCATGAAAGTGTTCGATCATAAGTGGCTGCAGGGCAATCCCCATACTGCTTTATCAGAACCCAACAACATAGTACTTACCAAAAGCCTGGCGCAGAAATACTTTGGCAATCGCGAGGCAATGGGGCAGGTTATTAAACTGGATAATCAATTTGATCTGAAGGTTGCGGGCATCATCAAAGACCCACCACCCAACACACATCTTCCCTTTCAGTTCCTGGTTTCATTTGAAACGATCAGGAAGGATATAGATCCGTTGAAACAAGGGTTTTACCAGATCATGGGCGGCTTTACTTATTTTGTTACGCCTGAACATTATGACATCAATAAATTGCAGCGGCAAATGCCGGCCTTTGTTGCCCGGCATTGGGGTGCAGACATGGCAAAAGAAGCAAGACTTCCGTTGCAACCGCTTACCAACATCCATTACGATACGCGCTATCTGCACAGCGGCGATATGCCTACCGTTTCAAAAGAATCGTATTGGGCGGTGGCCGCTGTTGGGCTGCTTATCTTATTGATCGCCTCCATCAATTTTATCAATTTGTCAACGGCACAGTCCATCAAGCGGGCAAAGGAAGTAGGCGTACGAAAAGTAATGGGCGCCGATCGTTTACAACTGATAAAACAATTCCTGGGCGAAACCATGGCGCTGGTATTGCTTGCCCTCTTCTTAGGTACCGCATTAGCAGCACTGTTCCTTTCCAACTTAAGCAATTGGCTCGAACTAAAGCTTGGTGCAGATGCCTTGTTGCAACCACAGGTATTACTGTTCATCGCCGGCATCACCATCCTGCTTACCCTAAGTGCTGGCTTATACCCGGCTTTTGTACAATCGGCCTTTAACCCCGTTACCGCATTCAGAAATATGAAATCGCCTGAACTGCGCGGGTTTTCGTTGCGCAAAAGCCTGGTGGTATTGCAGTTTGTTATTTCCCAGGTGTTGATCATCGGCACGCTGGTGGTTGCTTACCAAATGGATTTTTTCAAGAACCAGGACCTGGGTTTTAAAAAAGACGCCATCGTTTCTTTTTTTATACCCGACAGAAAAAAGCGGGATGTATTAGAGCAACAGTTACAGGCCAACCCCGGCATAAAAGCGATCAGTTTTTCCAGCGGCGAGCCCAGCTTTAATAGCCAGTTCTCTCCTTTTTCAGCCCCTGACCGCGGCATAGATAAAGACGATGTGACCGAAATAAAACTGATCGATGAAAATTATACGGATATGTTTGGCCTTACCATGCTGGCTGGTGAAAAAATGGGGCGTAAAGATTCTACCGATACCCTACGGCACGTGGTTGTAAATGAAACCCTCATCCATAAGCTTGGCATTCAACAACCCAATGACGCAGTAGGCGTGCGGTTTAAAGGCAATGGCAAAATGCTTACCATTACCGGTGTAGTGAAAGATTTTCAAAGTGAATCAAAACACAAGACAAGAAGACCGGTTATTATCGATTATAACCCAAAGAGCTTTTTCAGGGTAAGTGTGGCGCTGAAGCCAGCCGCCATTATACAAACCATGGGAAGCATTGAAAAAACCTGGAAGTCGCTTTTCCCTGATGAGCTATTCACCTATGAATTTCTCGATGACCGCGTTGCCAGTTTTTACAACCAGGAACAGAAGTTATATACGGCATTTCGCTTTTTTGTTGGAATAGCCATCCTCATTGGCTGCCTGGGCTTATACGGACTGATCACCTTTGCGGCCATTCAGCGTACCAAAGAAGTAGGGATTCGTAAAGTATTGGGCGCCTCGCTCCCCAACATTGTATACCTTTTCTCTAAAGAATTTATCACCCTTATAGCAATAGCTTTTTTAATTGCTGCTCCCCTGGCCTGGTATGCCATGAACAACTGGTTGCAGAACTTTGCCTATCATATTCAGATCAGTGCTGGCATTTTTGTGATAGCCATTCTTACCTCGTTTGTGATCGCCGCATTGACCATTGCCTCGCAAACCATTAAGGCAGCCATGGCTAATCCGGTGAAGGCGTTAAGAAGTGAGTAGTGACCGGATCACTTTACATGGATTTCCCGCGGCAAACACATCTGCGGGAATATCTTTTGTTACCACGCTGCCCGCGCCGATAACACTGCGGTCACCGATGTTTACTCCGGGGCAGATCACAACGCTTCCACCTATCCATACATCTTCACCAACGGTGATGGGTTTGGCATACTCCAGTCCCGCAGCTCTTTCTTTATAATTCATGGGGTGCGTGGCGGTATATACCTGTACATTGGGACCAAACAACGTACGGCTGCCGATGGTAACCAACGTTACATCCAACACAACACAATTAAAGTTGAAGAAAACCTTTTCCCCCAGTTTGATATTGTAGCCATAGTCGCAATAAAACGGAGGTTGCAACCAAAGACCTTCCCCGGCATTTGGCAGCAATTCCCTGAGCAGACTGGTCCGC
>JAJKIL010000447.1 GCA_021154515.1 Niastella sp.
AGGTTATTTGAGTTTGTTAGTTTCAGGTAAGAGCTTATATCCTCTTCGGGTCTGACTTGGGCCAATTCCCGAGCAATTGACTGCTCTCACGAAAGCGGGTCCATCTCTGCCTCACGCGCCGAAGCTTTAGCGTAGGAGGGCCCTTTGCCTTCCCACCACTGCCTGGTGCCCACTGCCTACTGCCTTTTCAACATTGTCTTTTCTATATTAACACTCGTTAGTATATTAGCGCCTCATTAACTTACCATATGGATTTGAAAAATATAGCAGTTATTGGCGCCGGCACCATGGGAAATGGCATTGCGCATGTTTTTGCACAAAATGGTTTTGCCGTAAACCTGATAGATGTAAATGCCGGTCAGCTGGATAAAGCCCTACAGACCATTCAAAAGAACTTCGACCGCCAGATAGCCAAAGGCGCCGCCACCGAAGAGCAGAAAAAGAATGCCCTGGCCAACCTCACTACATTTACCGATATGGCCCAGGGGGTTAAAGAAGCCCAGCTGGTGGTGGAAGCTGCTACGGAAAACATAGATCTTAAACTGAATATCTTTAAACAACTCGATAACCTGGCCCCCGGCCATGCATTACTGGCTACCAATACTTCTTCTATTTCCATCACCCGCATTGCCGCCGTTACCAAACGCGCGTCCCAGGTGATCGGGATGCACTTTATGAATCCCGTACCGGTGATGAAGCTGGTAGAGATCATTAATGGCTACGCCACTTCCAAAAACGTTACCGACAGCATTGTTGCGCTGAGCAAACAACTGGGTAAAGTTCCCTGTGTGGTGAACGATTATCCCGGTTTTATTGCCAACCGGATTTTGATGCCCATGATCAATGAGGCAATCTACAGTCTATACGAAGGCATCGCCGGCGTAAATGAAATTGATACCATCATGAAGCTGGGTATGGCCCACCCCATGGGTCCCTTACAGCTGGCCGATTTTATTGGATTGGATACCTGTCATGCCATTTTGAATGTGTTGTTCGAAGGTTTCGGCAACCCGAAATATGCGCCCTGCCCATTACTCACGAATATGGTTACGGCGGGTTATTTAGGTGTGAAGAGTGGTGAAGGGTTTTATAAGTATGAGGCGGGTAGTAAAGAGCTTGTGGTGAGTGACAGGTTCCGTTTGTAGGTTTTTAAGTTATTCATTCCATCCAAACACCTGTTGCCACTTTTCAGGCAAAGGTAAATTAGGTATGGTATAGGCCGGAACACGCTCGCCATCGCAATAAATAAAGTGTTCCAGGTGCCAGTTGCAGGTATCCGCCTCACTCCATTGGTTGCTGGCGTATTCTTCCTGGATCTGCAGTTTCCCATTTTGCCAGGTGTACTTGCCATAAAAGCCTTTGCAATGTTCACCCAGATAGATCGACTTTTCCCCGGTGGACAAGCCAAAATCATAGTATGATCTTATCTCGGGCAAATGTTCCAGTCTGTCTTCCTCGTTGTTGTACAAATACACGTCGTGGCAGCCAGGCGAAGAGCAGTTACAGATGCCTGCAGAATAGTTCCAGGTAATTGATACATCTTTAAAGCCATCGAAGTTTATATCGCAAAACTGAATCGCGCTGTCCCTGATCTTTCCAAACCCGTTCATTACCTGACGCAGTCGCCAGTTATTGTCTTTTATAAAGAAGAAGAACAGGTTCCTGTCTTCAAACCCCACTAAAGCATGTTGCTTTTGATCGGTGCAGATATTTCCTTTGTAGAATTGGATGCGGTTGGTGTCGCCTTCAAAAACGGCCAGGGTGTAAAACTGGTTTTCCGCTTTATGACTGTCCAGTTTCCGAATGCAGTAATCCCGGAAAAAGGCGATCTGCTCGGCGCTGTCCATAGCCTTGCTTAACAGCACCTCGTAAGGAACGGCGTGTACCGATAAGGTATCTGTTGACTTGTTTTTGCCCCAGGGCCCTTTACCTGGTTTACAGGCTTGAATCAATACGAGGGACAGGATTATTACCGTAATAAACCGTTTCATACGCTTTCAGACCTCAGTTAGGAGAAAGATACTACAAATTCTTCTCCACAATTTCCACTCCGCGCATTTCTTTGAACTTATATATAGCTTCGTTAAGCCGGCCCTTGGATATGCCGATCACCAGGTGGCAAAACAGGTTCATATCTTTTTCCAATACCGTGCAGTTCAGTTGTTTTACCTGCATCATCACTTCGTTCATTTGCGTATAATCGAACTGGAGGGTATAGGCCACTTCAATGGGTTTTTGAACAATGGGCGTTACCTGCAGGGCCAGGGAAGCGGCTGATTTGTAGGCGTTGATCAATCCGGGCACCCCCAGCAAAGTGCCGCCGAAATAACGTACTACCACTACCAGCACGTTGGTGAGTTTTTTACTGTCTATTTGGCCCAGGATGGGTTTACCGGCGGTGCCTGATGGTTCGCCATCATCGCTAACGCGGTATGTATTATTATCAAGCCCTATGCGATAGGCAAAACAGTGATGGGTAGCCTTGGGGTGTTCTTTCTTGATGGCTTCCATACACTTTTTAAATTCCTCTACCGACTGTATCGGGTAAGTATAGGCAATAAACTTACTGCCACGGTCTTTAAATTCTGCGGAGGTTGATTTTTCTATGGTGTAAAAGAATTCGAGGTCGGTCATAATTAAATGTTATTGAAAAATGGACGGGTCATCCATAAGCGATCAACGCAATTGCACCCAGTGATAAGGCAATTCCCAGCCAGTTGGTGGCTGACAACTTTTCTTTAAAGATCAACCAGGCTACTAAAGCCGTAAGCAGCACAATGCCCATGTTATTGATGGGAATAATGGCCGAGCTGTTGCCGGAATAGCCTTTTAAGGCGCCCAGCAAAGTCCAGATGGAAAAATAATTCGGCACCCCGATCCCGATACCTGCCAGGACTGCCCTGCCAGACATTTTTTGCCGCCCGGTAACAAACAGATAAAACAAAATAAGCCAGCCTACCGAAGCAGCCACACAAAAAGCGGTGATCAGGTAAGCGTTCTGGTTAGCCGGGTTGATAAATGCCTGTTCAACATATTTTATCATAGTATCGAGCAGGCCGCTGCCCACAAATAACAACAGCGGCATAGCCCAGATGAGCCACGATACTTTTTTGTCTTTCCTATTTCCTGCCGCAGGCCGGGTGGTGAACCAAACCGCCAGCAGGGCCAGCGCTACGCCTGCAAACTTCAATATCGTAGCTTTTTCATGATACAGGTACAGCGAAAACAAAAAGGGTATCACCATCGATAACTTATACGCCACCGTTGCTGCCGCCACGCCAATCTTTTGAACGGTATAGGCAGCCAGGTTAAACAGCGAAATAAAACAGGCGCCCATAAACAATGCCCACACAAACCAGGGTTGGTGAACCAGCGTCCCGTTTATGGGGAAACTGCCGTTCACTATACTGCCGGTTATCACACACACGGTATAGTTGTATACAATAGCCTGCAGGTTATTGATGCCCAACCGGTCGATTATTTTAAAGGAAATGGTAAGCCATGCAGTCAATACGATACTGGCAATGAGAAAAAATAAACTGCTCAATGGGCCAGGGTTTGCGGGTTCACAAAATATTGAAGGGTATCAGAGAACATTGTTTCCTGGTGCAACAGTTGGCCGCTTTGCATGCGTGGGGCAGGTAAACCCTGCGGCGCCACCAGCTCGTTATTGGTGATTATGCGTATTTCATCCCATGCTCCTTCATCAATAAACGATTGCAGCAATTGCGCGCCGCCTTCCACCAGCACACTCTGGATCTTTAACTGGTATAATGCATGCACTACCTGGTTAACAAGAGGTACATCCTTTGTAACCTGGTAATACATCAGGTTCTCTTTTTCTTCCTGCTTCAGGCTATTGAACACGATGGTTCTCACCTGCTGATTAAACAACTGTAACGATGACGGCAATCTCAGGTTCATATCCACCAACAGCCGAACGGGATCCGGGCCGTTCCATAAACGGGTGGTCAATGCCGGATCATCGAAAAGGGCGGTATTGGTACCTACCAGAATGGCCGCTTCTTCGCTTCGCCATTTATGTACCAGCCGGTTGGTAAACTCATTGCTGATCAATAAACGTTCTCCCCCGGTCTCCGTCGCCATTTTTCCGTTGGCCGTTTGGGCCCATTTCAAAATAATATAGGGGCGTTGTTGGGTATTGAAAGTGATGAACCGTTTATTCAGGGTTTTGCAATCCTGCTCCAGCACGCCCAGGGTAACTTTCACCCCGGCGGCTTTTAATTTTTCTACCCCTTTTCCATCCACCTGTTTAAACGGATCGCGCACGCCAATAACCACTTCGGGGATCTTTTTTTCAATGATCAGATCGGCGCAGGGCGGTGTTTTGCCAAAATGGGCGCAAGGCTCCAGCGATACATACATCACCGATTGGGAAATCAAATGCCGGTCGGATCCCTGCACGGAATTCACGCAATGCACTTCGGCATGCGGACCGCCATATTTTTGATGGTACCCCTCGCCTATGATGCGGTTTTCATGCACCAGCACCGCGCCCACCATGGGGTTGGGCGCCACGTATCCTGCCCCGGCTTTCGCCAGTTCAATACAGCGCTGCATGTATGTTTCGTGAATTGTCAATGGTGGGCCTCGTTTCGAGGCCGCAAATATACGCCAAAATACCCTCATCTTTGCCCCCATGACGGTATACGAGGCGCAACAACAACTTCAAACGGCCCTGGCTGAGCTGTATGATAACCGCGAGGCGGCCAACATTGCCGACTGGGTAATGGAACATGTTACCGGTCTGCGAAAGATTGACCGTATTATGCATAAACAGTCGTCCCTGGCCCCTGATGGTGCGGACCGGCTACAGGAATATACCCGGCAACTGCTTACCCATAAACCGGTGCAATACGTTTTACATGAGGCCTGGTTTTGCGGCATGCCGTTCTATGTGGATGAGCAGGTGCTGATTCCCAGGCCGGAAACGGAGGAGCTGGTTGAGTGGGTGGGGGAAAACGCAAGGCAGTGGGCAGCGGCCAAAGGGCAAAGGGCAGAGGGCAAAGGCTCCGTCGCGGCCATCAACAATAATCCGGAAATGCTACGCATTCTTGACATTGGTACCGGAAGTGGTTGTATCCCAATTTCGTTAAAGAAAAAACTGCCGCAGGCAGAAGTATACGCCTGTGATGTAAGTGAAGGGGCTTTGGCGGTAGCTGCCCGCAATGCAGCCGCCCAACAAACACCCATTCATTTTTTACAGGTCGATTTTTTAGATGCAGACAGCTGGTCATCTCTCCCTGAGGTTGACATCATCGTTAGCAATCCGCCTTATATTCCGCAAAGCGATAAAAACACCATGTTGCAAAATGTACTGGCTTATGAACCGCACCTGG
>JAJKIL010000448.1 GCA_021154515.1 Niastella sp.
AGGGTGTTCTACCTGCAGCCGCGTGTTCATTTCCAGGAAATAAAAATTGAGTTGTTCATCCAGCAGGAATTCCACGGTGCCGGTGCTTCGGTAGTTGCACGATTTGGCAACCATCACTGCGGCTTCACCCATTTTTTGCCGGATCTCAGGCGTTAAAACAGAAGAAGGAGATTCTTCCACTACTTTCTGATGGCGCCGTTGTATGCTGCATTCGCGTTCAAACAAATGAACCGTATTGCCATAGTTATCGGCCAGCACCTGTATTTCAATATGACGGGGCGAGCTTACGTATTTTTCAATAAATACCGACCCATCGCCAAATGATGACAGCGCTTCGCTGGTAGCCCTTTCCATTTGTTCTTCCAGCTCACCTTCCCGGGCGGCTATGCGCATGCCCTTGCCGCCACCACCGGCCGATGCTTTAATAAGAATGGGATAACCGATCTCTGCCGCTATCTTTTTGGCAACCCCGATATTATCGATCGCTTTGTCAATACCCGGCACCATGGGTATATTATATTGCTTTACACATTCCTTGGCTGCCAGTTTGGAGCCCATGATACGCATGGCTTCGTGACCGGGCCCAATGAAAGTAATGCCTGCTTCTTCTACCTTTTTGGCAAAGTTGGCGTTTTCGCTCAGGAAGCCATAACCGGGATGAATGCCATCTACCTTCAATTGTTTGGCAAAGGCAATGATGGCGTCACCATTGAGGTATGACTGGCTCGAAGGGGCCGGACCCAGGCAAACGGCTTCATCGGCAAACAATACATGCGGGGCATGTCTGTCGGCTTCAGAATATACCGCTACCGATCTAATACCCATCCGGTGGATGGTGCGCATGATCCGCAAAGCAATTTCGCCGCGATTGGCCACTAATATTTTTTGCATCGTTCCTTGTTCTGTTGATGAATGTTATTCCAGTTCAATAAGTACCTGATTTTTTTCAACTGCCTGTCCGGCTGTAACCATTACTTTTTTAATGACGGCATCGGCGTGGATCAGAATACTGTTCTCCATTTTCATGGCTTCCAGGATCACCAATCGATCGCCTTCTTTTACGGATTGTCCATCGGTTACATCTATGTTCAGCACCAGTCCGGGCATGGGCGCCTTTATTTGTTTTATTTGTTTGCTGGTCGCCGTGCCAAAACCCATCTGCTCAAGTTTCTGATCGAGCGCGTTCTTGATCACCACCTCAAAAGTTTCACCACCGGTTTCAATGGTAAAGGTTTTGTTGAGCTCATCGGCAGCCAACAACCGGGCATTTACTGACTGGTGAGCTTTAATGCCATTAAATTCAGTGGATGAGGTAGCAACCAGGTCAAGGGTTTCCAGATCGGCGGGAGTAAAGTAGAAGGTAAACCCGTTGACCAGTATTTTATATGAATCATTAGGGGGCATTAGCAGTATTTTGTTGTAATTTAAGTAATTGAGTAATGCCATAAAAACAAAAGCCGCAATGGGTTATAGAATCAGTAACGGTAGATTGCGTAATTTTAACAGGTGAATATAAATGTATCAATAGCGCTGGCAACACCAGAGGATGCGGCAGGGATTGCCAATGTGATCAGCGAGGCTGCTTACGACCTCACGGCTAAACATGGCCATGGGCACTGGAGTGCAATAGCCAGTGCAAAGGGCGTGCTGAATGGGATGAGTAAAGCGAAAGTGCTGGTAGCCAAAAATGGTGCAGAAGTGATAGGCTCCTTGCGGTTAACTTCTTCGCGGCCATGGGTTATTGACCCTGCTTATTTTACCCCGGTTCCCCGCCCCGTTTACCTGGTTGATATGGCCGTACGGCCCGGTTATCAGCGAATCGGTGTGGGCAGGGCCTTGATAGAGGAGGCAAAAAAAATGGCCGCTGCGCTGGCCGGTGATTCTCTACGGCTCGATGCCTATGAAGGCGTAGCCGGTGCTTGCGGGTTTTATGAAAAATGCGGCTTCACCGAAATGGGCCATATTTTGTATAAAACGGTTCCCCATGTCTATTTCGAGTGGCTGATAGTAAGATAATTATACTGCTGGCGGTAATAACGTATACAGCACTTTAATGAATTCTTCCGAGGAGGCGTCTTTACAAATATATCCATCGGCCCCTAATTCCTTGGCCTTGTTCTTATAGCCGGTTCCATCATTCATGGAAAAGAAAATGATCTTTATGGCGGGCCATTTTTTCTTTAATTGAGCGGCTGTTTCAAACCCATTCATTACAGGCATATTGATATCGAGCAGGCAAAGATCAGGAGAGGGAGATGCTTTCTCTTCGAGTTTTTCGAGGAATTGTTGCCCGTTTTCAGCTTCCAGCACCACTTTATAACCCATACCGGTTAACCGGTAGTTCACTGCTTTGCGTAACAAGGCATGGTCGTCTACTAAGGCTATTGTTGATTGATGATTTTTCATGGTATATTAATTAAAATTTACAAGGGTCAGGATTGACATAACTAATTATGAAAATTCTGGGCCAGCCTGTAACGGGCTGATTTTGTGGAATTGAGGAAGAAGGTGGGGAATTTAATAGTAATCACTTAGTTCCTGATAAAGGAGATCTTCTGATCTCGGCAAGCAATTTTTTAACATTCATTCTAATCAGGATAAGCTCATTACGGGGAGCATTTTCTTTTAAGGCCTTGATGAATTTTCCAACTTCTACCATATACTGTCTATGAAGATTCATAAAGTAGTCTGACGTGGTGATTTCTTTCATACACACATATTCATAGATACACAATAGGTTTCGATTATAGTACAAAGGTTGTACCTGCCAGATTTTTTAGTCTCAGCAGGTACAACAGAACCTAACTGTAGAATGATAAGTTAAACTGGGGAACTGGTACCCCATCAAATCAGGCCTCCTCATATGCTTTTTCCAAAGTAGCAATGTCAAGCTTGTCCATTTTAAACAGGACCTCCTGCATTTTTTTGACTTTCCTGCCATCCCCGCTTAACCACTCGCCTAACCGGGAAGGAACAATCTGCCATGATAAACCGAACTTGTCTTTTAACCAGCCGCAATGACTGGGTTGTCCGCCATCGGCGATCAATTTGTTCCACAAGTTATCCAGTTCCTCCTGGCTGTTCGTATTCACTACGAATGAAATGGCCTCAGTGAATTTGAAATCCGGGCCACCGTTCAATGCGAGGAACTCGCTGCCATCCAGTTCAAAGCAAATGGTCATTACGCTGCCCTTAGGGCCGGGACCCGCCTCTGTGTAGTGGGTAACCGTTTTTATTTTTGAGTTTTTGAAAATAGAAGTATACAGTTTAACTGCTTCTTCGGCATTGTCGTTAAACCATAAGAAAGGCGTGATCTTTTGCATATGTTATGATTTTAGTGTTCAGGCAATAATTATCATAACAAAGCGTGCCATCCATAGTGGGGGTAGTTATTTTGCAGGCCATTGGAAGGCCCTCGTTCCCCGCTCCTGGTACCATTTGGTATTTACCGGTAAGGCCGATCCCTCGTTGTTGAAAATAGTGTTCAGGGTATAATTGGCGGCCTCTTTATCGGTAAGCTGGTGGCTCCATTTGGCGCGGTTGGCGATCCCGGCCCCGGGGCCGCTGTTCCTGTATTCCGCATAAAACGTAGTTTGTTCATTGGCGGGGTTGCTCCAATTGTTCCAGCCTTCAGGAACAATATGATTGCCCATGGTGCACCGCAGGTAGACTGTTTTTGCATTCGCCCGCCAGGGCCGGCCCAGAAATACTTTTTTTACGCTATCGTCTGCCGTGAGTTTACAATCCAGAAACACATACCCGAATTTCTTGCCCTGGGTGGTGCTGGCGGCTGTAACAAATGAATTGGTTTTGCTGTGGATCTCACAACCCTGAAAAACAACAGTGGCTGGTCCGAAAATGAAATCGGTGGTTCCCTCGATGTAGCAGTTTACAAACAGTTGGCGGGATGTTTCTCCCCCGGTAAAAATGGTATCCTGGTTGCCGAGGAAACGACAATTTACAAACATCGCATTGTCAGCTTCCACATGCAGGGCCACTGCCTGCCCTACAGGACCGGCAGTGTTGGAAAAAGTAATGTTCTCGGCCCGAAAACGATTCCCGCAGATCTTTGCAGTATAAGAAGTGAAGGTAGTCAGCCTGCCGCGGCCTGAATAATCGTTGAAAACGATAATGGTTTTGTCAACGCTTTCCCCAATAAACGTTACATCGGTATTGGGGGCAGGCAGTTCAATTTTTTCATTGTATACACCATTCTTTATATAAAGTGTAATAGGCGCCAGGGGATAAACCCGCATAGCGTCGATGGCGTCCTGGATGTATTTGTAATCGCCGGTTCCATCTTTGGCCACGGTGAAATCATATTTGTACTGTTGCGGATTGGCGGTTTGTGCCTGTAATGTGGTGAGGCCCATAAAGGAAAGGGCAAGCAGGAAGGCAAGCTGTTTCATTATTTAAATACGCGTTTTAAAAAATCATCAATATAGTTTACGGTTGGCTTAAACCAGGGATCGAACAAACAGAATGAATGCGGCGCATTCTCAAAGGTCTTTACTTCAGCGTAGATGTTGTATTGGTTCAGCACTTTAATAAAATCTTCGCGGCCGGCATGCATTCGGGCCACGCCGCTGTTGATGAACAGGGTAGGTGGCGTATGTGGGCCAACATGAGTGAGCGGCGACGCTTCATTCCATAAAGCCAGGCTGTCTTTTTTAGAATAGCCTAACCAATAGGTGGCGGCAGAGATCTTTTTACTATCGTCGCCTTCCCCGGTTTCGGGATGGGTAAAGGATAGCGTGCCGTCAATATCTACCAGGGCATGTATGGGGGCCGATTTGGATTCCTTTTTATAGATGTTACCATCAAACGTTGGATCACCTGCCGTGGTAGCGAGAAAAGCCGCCAGCTCACCGCCGGCCGAAAAGCCCAGTACGGCAATTTTATTGGTGTCAATGTTGTATTGATCGGCATGGTAAACGACCTGGCGTAAAGCCTGTTTCAGATCGTATATGGCTGCCGGATATTGAGCTTCTGTCGACAACCGGTAACCTGGGGTAATGCAAACATAACCCCGTGCTGCCAGATGCTGAGCGAGGGGATAGTGTTGGGTACGGTTGCCTGAACGCCAGCCACCGCCATGAATGATTACAATAGCGGGTCGTTTTACGGAAGATTTACCAGCGGGTGAAAAGACGTCGTAGCATAAGATGATCTTGTCGCCCATATTCCGGTACACGATAGTTCTTTTCCCGGCTATTTTATCTGATTTCAGTTCCGGCACGATCTGGGTCTCCGGATTGGTTTTGCGGGTATTTACAAATGCGCTCCAGGTGGTATAGGAAGTGTCGGGGTAAGGTGAGTGCCCATCTATATGTTGCGCCTGCGAGTAACCCGTCAATGAAAAGAAGAGGGACAGTATTCCTGTACAGATGAAGTATGACTTTCCGGCAAAGCAATTCAGGACCATTGAACAATATTTAGCTGATTGTAGTTGTACAAATTTATCGATATTACCCTCAAAACAACGTATTAAGTAAAGTTGGGCATTGAAAACACAGTAGCATGTATCAATCATTATTAATTCTACATTCCCTGGTTCGCTGGCTGGTTTTAATTAGTTTACTGGTTGCCATTGTACGGGCATACAGTGGTTGGTTAGGCAATAAGCCATTTTTAAAAATAGATAACAGGACCCGCATGGTAGCGGTAACCAGCGCCCATATTCAATTGGTAATAGGCATTAGCCTG
>JAJKIL010000449.1 GCA_021154515.1 Niastella sp.
CGTTTTTACAACGTTGCGTGCGGGAAAAAGTGAGTAAAGAACTAAAAAGAGATGCTCCTATTAAAGTAGAGGGTTCGGGATACTAACTTCCAGTTACAGGTTACAGGTTGCAGGGTACCAGTTACCGGTCGCCGCTCTGCCGCGTATTTTCTTTGCCCTCTGTCCTTTGCCCTGTGCCTGCCTTCTCAATATCATATTCTTTAAAGACAGCTGTAAACGCCATTATCCAGATAACATATTCCGCTATATTGGTAATAAAGCTGCCCGTGAACTGGTAAATAAACACAAACACGAATAACAGCAGCCGGTAATAATTACGCCATACTTTGGTATATACAAACAACAAACACTCCGCAAGAATGCGAACGGAAAACCCAACCCAGCCAAAAATAGCCAGGGTTTCAGCGGCTGCATTGGGAATGGCCACCCGCGTTGTATCGCGTCCATACCCATAAAAATCGCGTATCAGGTCAAAGCCCAGTATTTTTATCTGTCCCGGGCCTATCCCCCACCAATAACTTTTCTGCGCCAGCAGTTGATCGGCCAGCCAAAAGGCTTCAAAGGTTCTGCCTTTACCCGAAGGGTCTTTACCGGAAATAACATTATCAAGGCGTATAAAAAGAATATTATCGGGGAAGAACACAAAACCAACCACCAGCACGCTCACCACCACCAGGCCTGTAAGCCCCAGCAGGTTGATGAACCGTTTGTTGTGCAGGAACTTTTTATAATGCAATGTCACCATTACAGCAATGGCCATTACAATAGCGCTGATAACCCCTAATGAAAAAGACAAAGCCAGTGGCAGCAACAACATCACCAGCAACAGCCAGCCATTAATGGTATTCCTGAAAAAAAGCAACTGCAACAGGAAAAAAAAGAACAGCGGTGTAAACAACAATGCGTAATAAGAAGGCTCATAAGTAAGCAGGCTTAATCGCCTGACATCTTCCACCCCGGTTGTAAGAAATTGTTTCGTCCATAAAACCGGGTAAAGGGGCGTAAAGAAAAGGGGAATAGCCACCAGGCAACAAATAAAATTAATGACCAGCAATTGGTGAAAGATTGTACCCGGCTGCTCACATTTAATAAGGAAAGTATAAACAGCCTGGCAGAAAATATACACCAGGGTCATGTTCAGCACCGAAACAAAATAACTGTTCACATCAACTCCAATAGCAAGGTGGATCAGTACAACCGGCAACATGATTAACAGGAAAGGCCACAACACCTCGCGCTTGCGGGTCATTATCATCCAGAGATACAAAAGCGGACTTAACAATGCGGTATAGGTTAATCCAAAAGGCAACCCGAACGAATTGATAAAAAAGTAAATAAATATAACCGGAAAGAATTTATTGATCCGCATTCGTTGTGGTAGTTTAATGTGCAGGGGCGCTGAGGTAGCCGGCCAGTTTATTTCTGTACATTTCCCGGTTAAAGCCTGCCGTTATAAACAGTTCGGTCAGCAACACACTGATAGTAGTACCCAGGGAACCCCATACCTGTACCAGCAACAGGTTACAGATAACATTCAACACCGTTCCCCAGCTTAACACGCGCAGGTAGCTTTTTTTATAGTTAGCAGCCATTAATAACTGGCTGGCCGGTACATGCAAACACACAATAATGGGTCCCAGGCAAAACAACCGCAATAACAACACCGCATTACCGCTCCTGGCGCCTAAAAAAAAGGAAACAATAAAAGAGGAGAAGCTAAACAACAATACACCCGCCAAAAGCACCAGCAATAAAAAAGGCACATACACCGATTTGAAAAAAGGACGGGTAGCTTCCTTCCCTTTTTGCAGCAGCTGGCAAAGAGGCGGATATATCACCTGCGAAAACATCACCGGCACCTGCCGGGTTGCCAGGAATATTTTCTCTGCAACGCTGTAATAACCCGCTACCAGGTCGTTAGTGAACAGTCGTAATATGAACACGTTTATACTCAAAAAAGTGTTTATCGAAATATTGGAAAGCATTACAGGCCATCCTTCTTTCAGCTCATGAACGATATCACTCCACAAAGGCCGCACTACCGGCAGTTTACACAGCCTGATTGCCTGAAAAATACTGGCTATGCCGGCCACCAGGCTGCCAATGCCCATAAACAAAATAAAGAACCTGTTGTCTGATCGCTGTCTGATGAAAGCAAAAACAAGCGCCGCAAACAGCAGGCGGGCCAGCAAGGTGTAAATGGTGATGTATTTCATTTTTTCAACCCCCTGAAAAAACCAGCTTACCAACAACGATTGACCCAGCACCCAGGTAAAACCAAACAGGTATAATTGAACATGTTGTTTAAAAAAAGGAACCAATGTTACAAGCAATAACAATAGGGCGAACAAGACCCCGCAAATGATCATTTTGGCAGCCAGCACCGTAAAAAAAAGCCGGGCATTTTTTGCCGCATCATCCCGGTGCAGCGCCAGAGCGCGGGTGGCGGTTAAATTAAATCCATAATCAGAAACAGTACAAAAAATAAGCAGTACCACCTGTGCCACCGCAACAATACCATAGCCATCGGCCCCAATACGGTTAATAACAAAAGGCATTACCAGTACCGGAAGCAAAAAATTGGTTCCCTGCAAAATGCCCAGGGCCATAAAATTCGAAAAAATACGGCTGCGTCTGCTGCGGCTTTCCTCCATATGAATTAATTCAGAAAATACTAAATGTCAAATTATAACAATTAACGCAACCCATATATATAATTTTCCGTACTGATCTATCATGAAACAGGTTAAATTGGTAGCCACCCCTACAGATGAGCTGGACATATCGGCACTCTTTCAACAGGCCACTTCTTTTCTCAGGCAGTACGGGAAATTATTACTGGTAGTTGCTTTAGTGGGCTTATTGGCAGGGTTTATCCGTTACTGGAAAACACCTGACCTGTACACTTCCTCAATTGTGTTGCAACCAACCATTTTGACCGAACCCGAACAAATAGCGGTGATCAGCAACTGGTGCGAGTTGATACAAAAAAAAGAACGCCGTTTACTGGCAAAACAATTTAATGTAGATATTTCTCTCCTCAGAAAAGTAGAATCGATTAAAGTAGAAGAATTACAAAAGATCTTTACACCCAAAAATTATACGGCCTTTACGATCTCTGTAGTTGTACGCGACACTACCATTTTACAACCCTTGCAAAATGGAATGCTGTACGCATTAGAAAACAGTGGATATGTAAAAGAAAAGCTGGCCAGCCGAAAAAACATCCTGAAATCGATGATTCAAACTGTACAACTGGAAATGACCCGCCTGAGTAAACTGCAGCAGGTGGTTGAAACAAGTTTTCAGCAACCTACCAATGCAGGCGGTCATCTTATGTTGAACGTTTCTGATATCAGCACCCAAATTGCCAACCTGGAGGAAAGAAAATTGAACTATGAAGAGGAACTTTCTTTTATCTCACCGGTAAATGTGTTACAACATTTTTATACGCCTCTTAATCCCACCTTCCCGGTATTGTTAAAACAACTGGCACTGGGACTTGGTGGTGGTTTGTTCCTGGGCATGCTTACCAGTTTTTATTTACATTACAGAAGAAAAACGATGAATTAAGCTGATGCCCCGAAAAAACTTAATCAATAACCTGCTTTTCCTGTTCTATCTCGGCTTTCTGTTAACGGCGGTAGCTGCTTTCAGGGCCTATAGCAGTATAGCCATCGGCTTGATAGTGGCTACCTCTTTTTACTATAACAAGATCACTACGGGTTCCTGGTTCAATAAAGCTTTACGCAACAGGCTTGCGATCTGTTGCAGCCTGTTCTTCTTACTGCAAATAATACCCCTTGCTTACACAGATAATTTGCCCGTTACCTGGAGACATATAGAAGTAAAAAGCGCCTTGTTATTTATACCGCTTTGCTTCTTTAGTAACCGGTATTTAAATAAAGCCCGGTTCCATTCCTTAATGAAGGTGTATGTTTTTATCCTGGTAATCATAATCACCTGGTGTTTGGGCGTTAGTTTTATAAAATACCAGTACCATCAGGCACCCATCTATGTTTTCTTTTATCACGACTTGCTGAGCGATCTGGCGCACCATGCTATTCAGTTTTCCATACTTGTTTTTGCCGGGTTGATCTTTCTGTTGCAGGAAACCACGCAGGAGCGATATGTAGTGAACAAAGGCATTCATTTTTCGCTGCTGACCTTTCTCATTGGTAGCATGCTGTTGTTGTCGTCAAAACTGGTGATCAGTTTTACGTTATGCAGCCTGGCTTATTACGCCGTTATTTCATTGAAAAAAAATGTAAATACCCGTTGGGCCATTGCATGGGTGGCCGTTGCCGGCATCGCCATCAGCAGTATTATATTGTTTACAAAAAATCCCATCAGCTACCGCTTTAGTGACATCATGCATAATAACATGATCGTTATGGAGAAAAAGACCTTTGAACCAAGGTTTTATTTAAATGGGGTGGCGTTCCGCTTACTGCAATGGCGTTTTGTAAAAGAAATAATCCAGGAACACCGGGCCTGGGTCCTGGGCGTAACGCCTGCCCATGCACAACCTTTGTTAAACCAGAAGTATTTGGAGGCCAATATGTATGCCGGTCACCCCGGCACTCCCGATCACGGGTACCAGGGCTACAACACGCACAACCAGTGGCTGGAGTCTTTTTTACAATCGGGGCTTATAGGATTGATCCTATTTTTCTGTATCTGTTTTTCCATGGTTGCCATGGCCATTCAGCAAAAGAGCCGGTCTTTATGGGCAATTGTACTTTTAGTGCTCGCGTATTCTTTTCAGGAGGCGGTGTTTGAAACTCAATATGGGCTGGTCGTCTTCCTGTTTTTGCCGCTGTTCTTTTACTTTGGGGAGAAAGAACCTGAGAAACAATAGGTTACAAATCACACCAATATTTTCCAAACGAAAATGAAATTCCCCAGCTGGCTTTTTGCCATTTAATACAGGGTCAGTCTTTTTTAGCCGGGAATTTCCCCCTTTAGTGTTTATCCCAACTTGTCGGAGGGTTGGGAGTACAATCGGGTTGTACTAATCCCGGTTTTACCTGCACTCTTCCACGTCAGCAAGGCCATTAAATCAGAATAATATAAATTGTATATTAATTCCCGAACCCCTGACAAACATTCCCGTTGATTAACTGTTAAATGCAATTATGAAGATTTTACTAACGTATTTAAAACCATACAGATGGCTGGTTGGCTTAACACTTTTTCTAGCCGCTGTAAATACCGCTTTTTCCTTATTCGATCCCATAATATTAGGAAAACTTGTCCGGCTTGCCGGCACCTACTTAAATACACCTAAAGGGCAAAGACCTGGTAAAGAATTCTTTACTGCTACCACCCCGTATTACGGTGTAATTTGGCTGTTGTTAGCTTCCATTGGCGTGGCCATGGTAAGCCGCATAGCCAAAAACTTCCAGGATTATTTCCTGAACGTGATCATCCAAAAATTTGGCGCCAAAGTATTTACCGATGGCTTAAAACATGCCATGCGATTGCCTTACCAGGAGTTTGAAGACCAGCGCAGCGGTGAAACCCTGAGCGTGCTCACCAAGGTGCGGGCCGATACAGAGAAGTTCATGAATTATTTCATCAACATAATGTTTGGTGTGCTGGTAGGCGTAACCTTTGTTATGATCTATGCTTCTATATGGATCAGTTGGACAATCGCCGCTGCCTATGTAGTGGGTATTTTACTGCTTACAACGATCACCAATGTACTTAGTAAAAAAATAAAAACCATTCAAAAGACCATCGTAGCACAAACAACTTCACTGGCAGGTTCTACCACGGAATCACTCCGCAATATAGAGCTGGTAAAAAGTTTGGGGCTTACCAACCAGGAAGTAACACGACTGAACAAAAATACCTACAAGATATTAGGGCTGGAATTGACAAAGGTAAAACGTGTGCGAAGCATCAGCTTTGTACAGGGCACCTTTGTGAACACGTTGCGCCAGGTGATCCTATTCATCTTAACCTGGCTGATCTTCCATGACAAAATGGATTTCGGGCAACTGGTAACCATGCAGATCTTCTCATTCTTCGTATTTGGTCCATTGCAGGAGATCAGCAACATCATCATCAGCTATCGCGAAGCGGAAGCCTCGTTGAACAACTTTCATAACCTGATGACAAAAGCGCCTGAGCGCCAGCCCGAACACCCTAAACACCTCGGCGATGTTAAAACGCTCGACTTCAAACAGGTTGGGTTTAAACACCAGACTGCACAGTCCCGAGCTATAGACGATATCAGCTTTTCTGCCCAGGTAGGGGAAACCATCGCCTTTGTTGGTCCTTCCGGTTCAGGCAAAACTACCCTCATGAAATTACTGGTAGGGTTATACCGCCCACTACAGGGAAAGATCCTGTACAATGGTATCGATGAAAATGATATCAATTACGAAGACCTGCGCAGCCAGATCGGTTTTGTAACGCAGGACACGCAGTTGTTCTCAGGAACTATTAAAGAAAACCTGTTGTTCGTAAATACGTCAGCAACCGA
>JAJKIL010000450.1 GCA_021154515.1 Niastella sp.
GCAAGCGGAAGCATTTCAAAGGTCTCTATATCCAGATGCCAGTTAAAATTGGGACGGTCAAATGCCAGGTGAAAGTCTTTCCTGGTATTTCCGTTCACCGTATCAGATCCTTTAATACCTGTGCGGCTCCAATTATAGACTGCCACTTTACCGTTGGCTTCAGCAGCATGATACAGCGGCGTAAAATCTTTCACACTGCCAAGTGATAAAAACGTGCGATACTCGTTGCTATCAGCAGTGTACCAGTGTTCGCGGATAGCAAATACTTCTATTCCATCTTTTTTTTCAATAGCAACATCCCGAACCCAATACTGAAACAGCAGCATTTTGCTGTGTTGGGGCCACTGGTGAAAAACCAGGTATTGTTTAATCCCTGGTTTAAGAAACCCTGTATTCAAATGCCCGGAGCCCGGGTATAAGGTGTCTGACTGGGCAAATAAAGTTTTCTCATTAGTTAGCAGTAAGATCAGGAGCTGGAAAATTATCAGAATCCAATGAATAATTTTTTCCATATGTGTTATATAATGATTAAGAATGCATAAATTTCTTGGTAGCGGTCTGCATTAAAAAAAAGGTTCAATAAAAAGCTTATTTTATTTAACAAGGCAACAACCTTCTTCAATGATCCTGCTGGTTGAAAATAGAAGGCCAATGGTTGAAAAAAAGCAGCGATCATGAAATTCATTGTAATTTTAAAAATGAACTTTTCTAAATGGAAAGCAAGTCCTGTCCAACTGCAGTACATCATCTGGGGAATCATGTTCCTGGTTACCTTTTTTTCTATGCTTCCTATGGATGGGCTGGGGCCGTCGGTTATTTATGCGGCTTTGAATATCCTCTTTTATGCGACCATCGTTTATGGAAACCTCAATTTACTGATGCGCTTTTTTTATGAAAAAGGTCGTATTGTGCAATATGTAACAGGTTCCATATTGTTCCTGGTACTCACGGGCATTGCAAGGTCCGGTCTCTTGCTATTCATCTATAACCGCTTCTTTGCTGAAAAGCCGGTACCGTTTAGCATGAAAGCAATTGCTTACAGTATTTTTACCGGCGTGGTAGTATACGTTCTCAGTTTTATCTTTCGGCTGGCCCTGCGCTATTTTACTTTAAAACAACAGGCCGACGAAATCATTGCCCAGAAAAGTCAGGCCGAGCTTAACCTGCTAAAATCCCAGGTACAGCCTCATTTTCTATTTAATACCCTGAATAATATCTATTATGAAGCATACCGCGAATCGCCCCGCACGGCACTCTTTATTGAACGGCTTTCAGAGATCATGCGTTATTTTGTTGACGAAAGTCCCAGGGAAGAGGTAACGTTGGGTACCGAGATACAGTTCCTTGAAAATTATATTGCCCTCGAAAGGATACGCATACGTCACGAAGTGGCCATTACCTTTACCAGGCAATGCAACCCTGCTACAGGTATTCCACCCATGTTATTAATGACCTTCGTAGAAAATATCTTTAAACATGGAATCGATAAATCCATCACCGGAAACGAGGTGAGTATTTCGCTGATACAATCCGATGAGCACCTGGTATTCCAGACAGTGAACCTGCTGCACGCTCATCAAACTGATGCAGATAATCGCGGGTTTGGCATTACGAATCTGCAAAAGCGGCTTTCATTATTGTTTGGCAATAACTTCGAGTTAAGAACCTGGCCAGCTGGAAAATATTATCATGC
The DNA here is from genome assembly GCA_021154515.1 of Niastella sp. Classification (GTDB taxonomy): domain Bacteria; phylum Bacteroidota; class Bacteroidia; order Chitinophagales; family Chitinophagaceae; genus Niastella. The sequence continues at coordinate 1,694 of JAJKIL010000450.1, forward strand.
TTTTTTAAAAATTCCCATCCAATGAGTGTACGCTGCATTATTGTAGACGATGAGCCCAATGCCGTTAACCTGCTGGAAATATTGATTCAGCAAACCACTCAATGGCAATTGTTGGCCAAATGTTATGATGCCCTGGAAGCCCTGGCTATTCTGAAAACACAGGAAGTGGATGTTGTTTTTCTGGACATTAATATGCCTCATCTTAGCGGTATGGAATTGGCCGGGTTACTGCCGGCCAATACACAAATTGTTTTTACTACAGCCTATTCTGAATATGCTGCCGATAGTTACGGGGATCCAACGCTCGATTACCTGATGAAACCTGTTACCCTCAAACGCTTTTATGCAGCCGTACAGAAAATTGAAGCACATTTTGCCAGAAAGGATGGCGACCGGCCACTTTCGCCTCCCTTGACAGAAGAGTATTTTTTTATTAAATCAGGTAAAACATTACATAAGGTGCTGCTGAAAGATATCCTGTATTTTGAAGGGGAAAAAGAATATGTACGGCTGGTGGCTTCGACCGGACAATTGTTGATATACCGCCGGATGAAAGAGATAGAAGAACAACTTACCGCACCTTTTATAAGGGTGCATCACTCGTACATTGTAAATATAGGCCGGCTTGATAAAATTCAGGATAACCATGTTTTTATAGGCGGCAGGCAAATATCTGTGAGTGATAAGTTCAGGAACCAGTTCATGGAAGCCATTCGGCTGCGAACTTTTTAATTTGGCTTATTTGCTATTTAGGATTTATCTGCCTGAAATTCTCCGATAATCATTTGATTTTCAAATAAGTTCCGAGTTTATTATATTTGTATAGCAAATATTAGATATTCTATACTTCGATCATGAATGAGTTAACCATCATATCAGAGACCTTAGGGGGATTGCAGAATTTATCAAAAAAAGAAACGATTTTCCTGGATGATGTGCCAAGACAGCTTAAGACTGATCTGCAGAACTTTATTATTGGTGAAACACTTACTATGCGAGAGGGAAAACTGGTCGTTGGAAATAACTTATATAAAAAGTGGTTATTGAAATTGAATACAAAAGGATTTGATTATGAAATAGATTGGAAACAATGAGTATTGCTAAGAAATTTAAGCTTCTTGATACGCTTAAAGATAAGATAGATGAATTGAAGCCTGTAAAGGATTGGGATGATGCATTCTTTACAAAAGTAAAATTTGAATTTACTTATACCTCCAATAAATTAGAAGGAAATACACTCACCTACGGTCAGACAATTAAATTGCTTCGGGATTTTGTAACTCCCAAAGATGCTACGAAGGGCGAAGTGTTAGATATGGTCAATCATCAGAAGATACTGGATAGTATTTTTATCAACTACAGATCACAGGAAATTGCCGAAGAGAATATTAAAGAGCTTCATAGAGAGCTTATGAAGGATAGGGCTCAATGGGCAGATGACGGTCTTTACAGACCTGGTCAGTACAAGGAGTTTGAGAACATGACAGTCAGAGCTTCAGGAAAAATTCATACTTACCTACTGCCTAATCAGGTTACCAAAGGAATGGAAGAGCTTATTGTAGTTACAAATGATTTATTGAAAAGGGCAGATACAACTGATATGGATCTACATCCCCTAACAATTGCAACTTATTTCCATCAACAGTTTTTAAATGTAATACACCCGTTTAGTGATGGCAATGGCAGGATTGGTAGAATTTTTACAAATCTGATATTACTGAAAAACGGATATCCACCTGTTTTTATCAAAGAGGTTAATAAAGAAGAATATTTGAAGCGCTTTGAACTTTCTGATAATGATATATATCCAATGTTGGATTTTATGTCGGATAGGTTGATTGAGAGTTTGGAGGAGAAGTGGGAGTTTATGAAGGGGCAGAAATAGCAATGTTAAGATCAAAGAACAATATTATGGGTAAATCAACAGCCGACCAACATCTATCTAGCGTCATAAAATGCAAAAGGCTCACTTTCGTGAAGCCTTTCCTTGTAGCGGGATCAGGCGAAATATTTAACCGATTAATTCAAGATTTAATTGCTTAGCAGTCAAGCTTTCAAAATGGAAGACGGCGAGTTGGTAAAACCTTTTTAATCAGAAACGCCTTTAGCAACGACTTTGATTTTTCTGTTACGGGCTTTTTAAGGTTAGTTTTTTCAGATTCGATATGAGCATAATACTATCTAATTAAAACAACAGCACCTCGCACTACCTGCTGGCTTCCATCTTTTAAACGAATAGTTATTGTGTAGGCATAAGTTCCAGCCGCTACAGACATACCATTGCAGGTACCATTCCATCCAAAAGCCGGGTCGCCGGGCTCTACATTATGTTGCTGAAATATTTTTTGTCCCCACCTGTTATAAATTGAAAAATCACTTATCCGGCTGCCGACCTGTCCCCCTTTAATATAAAAAATATCATTTTTGCCATCTCCATTGGGTGTAAAAGCATTGGGAATTCCCAGTTTTGTAGACACCTGTACACTGATTTCTCCACTCGCTTTACAACCATCTGCTGTTGACACCTGTAAAGTATATACGATGCTCGTTACAGGAGAAGCGATCGGGTTGGCAATGGAGGTATCTGAAAGTGCCATACCAGGACTCCACTGGTATTGAGCTACTTTCCCACTCACTACCGGATGCAGCGTTATCGTTTCTCCGGCTGATATATAAATGGTTTGTGCTTCAACATGAGGAGTTGGATATACAACCACTGAAATATCGTTGGATAAAAAAGGTTCACAACCATTGGTATTGGTAGTTATGCATCTGATTACATCTCCGTTAGCCAGGTTGCTGCTCATATAGGAAGAGCTATTGCTACCTGTTATGGTACCGTTAACCTGCCATTGATATACTGGTGTAGCTCCGGTAGTGGGCACTGTAGCTGTAAAGCTAACAGGTATACCCGAACAAATAGTAGTAGCAGAAGATGTAATACTTACAGGTATGGGCGTACCACTGTTTACTGTTAAAACAATGGCATTGGAATTTGCCGTAGTGGTAGTAATACAATTTGCATTGCTTGTCATTATACAGGTTACAGCATCTTTATCAACCAGGGTATTAGTGGTAAATAGATTGCCGGTAACGCCGGTATTAATGCCATTTACCTGCCATTCAAATAAAGGCGTTGAACCTCCATTCAACGGCCGGGCAGTAAACGTAACAGGGCTTCCAGCACAAGAGATAGTAGTAGAGGCGACAATGCTTACAGCCGGTGTAACCGGAGGTTGTACGGTTATGGTGATACTGTTGGAAGTAGCCGTTGAACGTACGGCACATTGCGCGTTACTGGTAAGTATGCAGGTAACAATAGACCCATTAGCCAAGCCAGATGCCGTATATACGGGGTTATTGGCGCCCACATTTACTCCATTTACCTGCCATTGATAAGAAGGCGAGGTGCCTTCATTTGTTACCGAAGCATTGAATGTAGCAGGTGTACATACGTCTATCGTAGTAGCTGATGTACCTATATTAATCGTTGGCGTAACCGAAGGATAAATGTTTATTGCGTTGGTGGAAACAGTACACCCATTGTTATCTGTAACGGTTGCAGAATAGGTACCGGCTACAGTCGGAGTGTAATTTTTATTTATAGGCTGCTGTGACCATAACTGCACACGGGTATTACTGCCATCGGCGATATAAATATTGCCATTCACATCTACCCACACATTGGTAGGCGAAGTTAACTGATTGGCTGCGGAACCGTATCCGTTTCCTCCTGCTACGGTTGTACCGCTGTTAGCACCGGCTGCCCATTTTTGAACGCGATGACCATCAGTTACATATACATTTCCGTCTGCATCTACAAATACCCCCCAGGGATTTTGCAATTGATTGGCTGCGGAACCGTATCCGTTTCCTCCTGCTACTGTTACACCACTGGTAGCACCGGGCGCCCATTTCTGAACGCGATTATTACCCATGTCAGTGATATATAAATTCCCGGTTCCATCTATAAATATGCCTTGTGGTGAGTTAAACTGGTTAGCACCGGAACCGAGACCATTGCCTCCAGCTACTGTTACACCACTCGTAGCTCCAGGTGCCCATTTTTGTATACGATGATTAAATCTATCGGCTACATATACATTTCCAGTGGCATCAACAAATACACCGCCAGGCAAATTCAATTGGTTTGCATTGGAACCAGGGCCATTTCCACCTGCTACTGTTACGCCAGTCGTAGCGCCGGGCGCCCATTTTTGTATCCGGGAATTATTAAAATCGGTTACATATATATTTCCACCAACATCCACGTATACACTCCAGGGCTCTGAAAACTGATTGGCAGCAGATCCGCGCCCGTTTCCTCCTGCAACCGTTACAGGCGTTGTGCTACCTGCTGCAAATTTTAGGATCCGGCTACTGGCCGGATCAGTTACATACATATTTCCACCGGGATCAACATATAAACCATAAAAAGCTCCGCCGAAGGGATTAGGAAAAGTCACTCCATTACCAGCCACTGTTTTGCCAGCGGTCACAGGGGTGGCTGTTACTGTGCTCACAGCATTGCTTCCATTGTACCACACAATTTTCGATAGATCATTGGTAGTTGTAACATTCAGTGTGGCACCAAGGCAATTACCTGTGGTATTTAGATTTACGGTAAATGGGCATTGGGAATAAATTGCAGTGGTGAAAAATAACAATAAAGGGAGGGCAAATCTTTTCATGGAATTTTTCATTCAATCCTTACTAATTGAATGGGGTTTAGGGGAAAAAGATAAATATAATTATTGGGGTGTGCAAATACGGCTAAAATTTCATACAAAAATCGGGCGAAGGAGGTCATTATGGATCAAATTGTTGGGGGATTAAAAGGAATAATTATTGGCATTCCGCTTTTAATGGCCCCCAATTCTTTATCAAAGCTTTGGGCTTTCATAAGCGCTGCCTCTTCAGGAAGGTAAGAACGAGTATTGGTTGAAAATGCCAAGGTGTATCATGTACGTGTAAGCTAGCCAGGCATTGACATGCAACCTGCTTATATGCCTGAAAGTCAAATCATTTCTTTTAAAGCAACCTGTATTGAATTAAATAAAATGTCAGGATCGTTTAACGCAACGGGCTTCCGATTAAACGAAACGGTCATCGCGTTTAACGCAAACGGCTTTTGATTAAATCGAAAGGCAATTCCGTTTAACGCAAACGGCTTCCGATTAAACGAAACGGTCATCGCGTTTAACGCAACGGCCTTCCGGTTAAACGCAACGGCCGTCCGGTTAAACGCAAACGGCTTTTAATTAAATCGAAAGGCAATTCCGTTTAACGCTTCGGCGGAAGCATTCAATTCCAAAATCTAATCATTCAGAGCATCTACAAGAGGTGTTCGAGACATTAGTTTCTTCTTATTCAGACTTCACAACATCTTTGCTTAAAAAACCTAAGCCCCCAAGAATTTCACTTGATCCGTCATTATGCCTGTTATGGAATGGGAGTTGAACCCAATAAAAAAGGCTCCACTTTCGTGAAGCCTTTCCTCGTAGCGGGATCGGGAGTTGAACCCGAGACCTTTGGGTTATGAATCCAACGCTCTAACCACCTGAGCTA
>JAJKIL010000451.1 GCA_021154515.1 Niastella sp.
GAGCCGGATTGAGGTAAAATTTCTATACGATCACAGGCTGCGCCGCTCCACTTGCTGAAGAGCTTATTGATTCCGTCGATTATTGATTGCATAGTGTTATTAGGTCAGTAAAAATAACGTAATAACTTCTGGCCGGATGCATAAAAACGCATAAATTTTCCCCAATTAGGGCTGCTAACTTAAAGTAAAAGAATTTAAATATTAATTTCTTGGGGTAAACTATTTTTAATGTTTAAAGGATGGTTAGCGATGATGGAGAAATTCGAAATACTATTATATAGCATTCCAGACGGTAAAGCCAGCATTGAAGTATTCTATGAAGCCGAAACATTCTGGCTATCACAAAAGAAAATGGCAGAATTGTTCAATGTAGATGTGAGAACGATAAACGAGCATTTGCAAAACATTTTTAACTCTGGAGAATTGGAAAAAGATGCAACTATCCGGAATTTCCGGATAGTTCAAACGGAGGGCAACCGACGGGTTGCCAGAGGGGTGGATTTTTATAATCTTGACGCTATTATTGCGGTAGGTTATAGAGTAAATAGCATGGAAGCTACTCGTTTCCGTATCTGGGCTACTCAAACCCTTCGGGAGTTTATCATTAAAGGATTTGTGTTAGATGATGAGCGATTAAAGCAAGGTAAAAAGTTTGGCAAGGATTATTTTGATGAATTGCTGGAACGTATCCGGGAGATCCGGGCCAGTGAGCGAAGATTTTACCAGAAAATAACCGACATCTATGCACAATGCAGTATAGATTATGATCCCAAAGCGGATGTTACACTTTTCTTTTATAAAACGGTACAGAATAAACTGCATTGGGCAATTACCGGACAAACTGCTGCGGAGATCGTTTACAAAAGAGCCGATGCCAATCAGCCCAATATGGGGTTAACCACCTGGAAGAATGCACCCGAAGGCAAAATTCTGAAATCAGATGTTGCTGTCGCAAAGAATTATTTACAAGTTACTGAGATTGAAGAATTGAACCGTATAGTGGGAATGTATCTCGACTATGCCGAAAATCAGGCAAAAAGAGGTATTCCTATGAGTATGACTGACTGGGTGCAAAAGCTTGATGCATTTTTACAATTTAACGAATATAACATTCTGAAGAATGCTGGTACTGTCAGCCATGAAATAGCGAAGAAGCTAGCGGAAGATCAATATGAAAAATTTAGGATAGACCAGGATCGTCTATTCGAAAGCGATTTTGATAAACTTGCTCAAAAATTGCCAACCGCCAAACCTAAGCCCAAAAAGTAAAATTGGCGATTTTCAATAGGAAATAAAAAATCCCTATAACTCAAAGATTATAGGGATATAAAATAAATTTCGTACAACTTAATTAATCATCATCATCTTCAGCTTCCTTATTCAGCTTTACAAAAGCCGCCCGTTTGGGACCGGGGAAGGGTACGTTATCGCCTTTTAGGCCATGCCATAATACAATATTGAACTCCAGGTCGGGCACGGCGTCTTCCTTTTTCAGATTGAAGGCTTCAGACCGTTGCTGCCATTTATTTTGGGCTACGTTTTTTTCGTTCAGGTCAATTTGGGCGGGCAGTGATTGGAACGGGGTCAGATCAGCTGTAGTGGTAAAACAGCGGAACATAGGCGTAGCGGCCGCATCGTACTGGCTCATAGGTGGAATGCCCAGGATCAGCTCCATGGTGCGTAACATGGATGTGGTGGAATACATGGTATGGTCAACATAGCGGCGTTTTACCAAACCACCCGCAACATAAGCGGTGCTGCGATGCGCATCCACATGGTCGGCGCCATTTTGCGCATCATCTTCAATAACAAATACGGCGCATTCTTTCCAAATGGGGCTTTTGCTCAGGTATTCTATAAACATACCTACTGCCAGGTCGTTATCGGCCACATGCGCATACGGAGTAGGCCGGCCCTTGCGTAAGCCTTCGGTATGGTCGTTACCAAAACGAACCGAGTTAAAGTGCGGCAGTTGGTTATTGGCCAACAGGGAATCAAAATCTTTTTTCCATTGGTAAAAGCGAACGGTATCACGGGTAGCCAGGTCCCAACCGGTATAAGAAGCACAGAAATGATCTTTTAAAACCGGGATGTTGGGTTTATAGTTATCGGCAAATTCGCCGTATGTACGATAGCTTACACCGGCGCGGTTGCAATGGTCCCAGAAAAAGCCTTTTTTATTGTTGGCTATCTCGCGGTTGCCTTCAGCCGAATAAGTACCACCGCGGCCGCCATAGCTGGTAGGCCATGTTTTTTCCAGGTAGTCGGTAGCATAACCACCCATGGTCCAGTTATGGCCATCGGCGCTTACTTCGCCATCCACATAGAAATTATCCAGCAACACAAACTCTTTGGCTATGGCATGCAGGTTAGGCGTAACCTTTTCACCAAACAAAACCAGTTTAGGATCGCCATTGCCGGTAGTGATATCGCCCAGCACCTGGTCGTAGGTACGGTTTTCCTTGATTACATAAAACACATATTTGATGGGGGAGGCATCGCCTGTTTTCATGGGAATGGGATTGCCCGGTTCGCCCAGTGTTGTCAGTTCTTTTTCTTTATTGTAAGGCGTATTGTCGTACACCATTTTCGAATAGCTGCTCATTTGTTGTTCAGTTGGCTCGTCAATAATGCTCAATGTGCCTTTGAACAAACCGGCGATATATTGTACCGCTGTTGGCTTTTTGCTATCGCCCTGTTGATAGTTCACTTCTTCCTGCGTTTTAACCGGCTTGGGGCCGTTGGGGTTGGCCAGGGAAGAAAAGCCTTTGCCATTGGTTACATATATTTTTTTGCCGATCACTTTTACATTGGTAGGATACCAGCCGGTAGGTATAAATCCTTTTGATGCACTGGCAACTGGTTTGCTTACATCGAATACAGCCAAACAATTATTATCGGCATTGGCGATGTACAATGTTTTTTCGTTGGCGCTTAATGCGAGGCCATTGGTGGTGGAACCATTGGGCGCATCGGGATATAAGGCCGTATTGAAGGTTTCAATTACTTTACGTTGTGCTACATCGATCACTGACACCGAGTTGTCGTTGGCATTGGCTACAAACAGTCTTTTGCCATTTTTGGTAAGACAAAGCTCGTTGGGGTTATCGCCTACTGCTATAGAGTCGGTAATTGTTTTGTTGGTGGTGTTGAACACAACCACTTTATCGCCACCCCACAGGGAGATGTACAGTTCGTTTTTATTGGGCGATAACTGGCAGGCATAGGCTTCAGCGGACAATTGTATCCGTTGTACTACTTTTTTGGTGGCCAGGTCAACAATATAAAGACTGTTATTTTCGCGGGTCACCACATACATCAGTTTCTTTGCATCGTCTGTTTCAATACCCGCAGGTGCAATTTTGGTTGGCCATTTGTTGCCCAACCTGATGCTGTCAACAGCTACCAGCTTTTTCCCGGTGATGGCATATTGTAATATCCAGTTATCGTTACCGCCTGATGCAAACAGGTATTTTTCATCGGCAGAAAACTTCAATCCATACCAGCTTTTGGGGATTACCTCACTGTGCAGTACCTGTTCGGTCTTTGCATCGATGAGTTGGATCGATTGCACGCTTTGACCATTGTTGGTAACCGCGAGGTATTTTTTTGAAGGGGATACAACCAGATTCAAAGGAAGATCGCCCAGCGGTAATGACCGCCCAACCGGAGTTAAATGCCACCCGTTGGAAAGGGTAACCCGTTCATGCGTATTGGCATTATAGGGAGTTGGTTGTGCTATTGCTACAGAGGCGCTAATCAGCGAAATAAAAAATGCTGCGAATGGGATTTTGCTCATGTTCAGTATCTGAAGTGATAAAGATACTGTATTGTCACTGTGCCGGACTCGCTTAATGATTTTTTAATATGATATGAAGGTGCGCAACCGTTTGCGTTCTGAGCGGAGTCAAGGACTATTTACTAAATAACAATTCAGCCTGTGCTACCGAATCGGGCTTGCCTACATCAATAAACCGCGAGCCGCTGTGATCGAAGCCTTTTATAGTATAGGTCTTGGCCAGATCGAGGTATACATCAACCATGGAGAATTTTCCTTCGCGCTTGATCAGTGACAACAATTGTTTGCTGATCACATGTATGCCGCTGAATGCTTTGGGTATGTACGTTGCCGTTGTGCGGGCTATTTTTTCTTCGCCGGTTTTGGTATTACGCCAGCCGCACAAGGTGTTGGCGTCATTGAATAAGAAATACCGGGAAGTAGTTCTGTTGGTAACTGCCAGTGTTGATACCGGGTTCTCCTGCTGGTGCCAGGCAATGAGCTTGCCCAGATCGAGATCGGTTAAGATATCTACATTAATAATAACAATAGTATCTGCAGTAAATAAGTGCGCGGCTTTTTTAATGCCACCACCTGTTTCCAGCACCTCATCAGTTTCATCACTGATGGTGATGGTGCTGCCCCAGCCTTTGTTTTTTTCGATGGCTTCAACAATCTGACCGGCAAAATGATGCACATTCACCACTACATTGGTAATGCCGTATTGCTGCAGGTATTCAACATTGCGTTGCAACAGGCTTTTACCATGTACTTCAGCCAATGCCTTGGGGTGTTTGTCGGTCCAGGGTTTGAACCGGGTACCCAGGCCGGCGGCGAAGATCATGCCCCCCAGCCCCCTAAAGGGGGAGTTAGAAGAAGTAGTAGATTGTGGATTGTTCATCTTATTAGTATGGGTGGGTCGCCCTTAAGGGGCGGCTCACCCTGGTATGGTTAAGGTGAGCCGTCCGCCAGCTGGCGGACGACCCACCATTGTATCATTATAAAACAATATTCTGTACCAGCGTACTCTTGTACGGATAGTCAGTATTGAAATGCAATCCACGGCTTTCTTTGCGGAAGTGGGCGCATTTTACGATCAGATAACCTACGGTGATCATATTTCGCAGTTCGCACAATTGGGGCGACAGAGCGGTTGTTTGATACAGGGATTCTGTTTCTTCCCACAACAGATCGAGGCGTTTGGCCGCCCGTTCCAGCCTGATGTTGGTGCGCACGATACCTACATAATCACTCATTACCTGTTGCAGTTCTTTCAAACTTTGGGTAATAAGGATCATTTCTTTTGGTTGTGTAGTGCCGGTTGCTTTCCAATCGGGGATCGATTGGGCTTCGGCGGCTATTTCTCTTGTTTTAATTTTCTCAGCAGCATCAACAAAGCTTCGATGGGCAAAGACCATCGCTTCGAGCAATGAGTTACTGGCCAGCCGGTTGGCGCCGTGTAAACCAGTGCTGGCGCATTCGCCGGCTGCGTATAAATTTTTTATGGATGTGCGGCCCCATTCATCTGTCTTGATGCCACCACAGCTATAGTGCGCGGCAGGCACCACAGGTATATACTGAGTAGCCACATTGATCCCGATTGACCGGCATTTCTCATAAATGTTAGGGAAATGCTCAATGAATTTATCGGTGGGTATATGGGTAACGTCGAGGTACACATGCTCGGTACCGGTGATCTTCATTTCGCTGTCTATGGCGCGGGCTACAATATCGCGCGGAGCCAGGTCTTTACGCGGATCATAGCGTTCCATAAAGGCTTCGCCATTCTTGTTGCGCAAAATGCCGCCATCGCCGCGTACGGCTTCTGAGATCAAAAATGCCTGGCCGCGTGCTCCGGGTTCATACAAGGCCGTAGGATGGAACTGGATAAACTCCATATTCTCGATACGGCCTTTGGCGCGGTATACCATGGCAATACCATCGCCGGTTGCAATATTGGGATTGGTGGTGGAGCGATAAACCTGTCCGTTGCCGCCACTGGCCAAAACAGTTATGTTGGCCAGGATCTTTTCCATCTGGTTCGTTTCCAGGTTCAGCACATACACCCCATAGCATTCAATATGCGGTGTAGATTTGGTGATCAGGTAACCCAGGTGGTGTTGGGTAAGCAGGTCAACCACATAGCAATGTTTTACGATCTCGATATTAGGCTGGTTCTGTGCCGCTTCCAACATAGCCCGTTCCATTTCCCGGCCCGTAATATCTTTATGGTGCAAAACGCGGAATTCGCTGTGACCGCCTTCCTTGCCGAGTTTATAATCGCCATCAGATTCTTTATCGAATTGGGCGCCCCAGTCAATCAGTTCCTGAATGCGATCAACACCTTCCTTCACCACAATTTCAACCACCTGTTTATTGCATAGGCCATCGCCGGAAATAAGCGTGTCTTCAATATGTTTGTCGAAGCTGTCTTTTTCAAAATCAGTTACACCGGCAATACCACCCTGCGCGTATTTGGTATTGGTTTCATCTGCCTGTGTTTTGGTAATGACAAGCACTTTTTTATCAGGGAAACGTTGAGCCGCCTTAAGTGCGAAGGTCAATCCGGCAATACCGGAGCCGATAACAAGAAAATCAGTTTGCATAGTATTTCCGAAACCTCAAACCTAGTTAAAAATGCGTATTAATCCAATGTTAAGCCGCCGGCTTAATAGTTAATGGTATAAGCAAATTTTGAAGGGTTATCCAGTAACTCAAGCAAGTTGTATTTCATGGTCACTGTTTTTTTGTCTTCAGATAATGTGAGAAGCGGGTTCTCGGGTTTTTTAGCAGGGCGGGGTAATTTAATGGAAGTGGTATAAAGGATCTCCATGCCAGAGGTATTCATTTGTTTCAATTGTCCCATTTCAGGCCGGTTCATCAGTGCTTTGTATTTTTCTTCGTTTACCTTTTTTGTAATGGAACCGTTTTTAACAGTAACATCAAAAATGGCGGCAAAGTCACTCATATCGGGTCCGTTGGGAGTTGGTGCCGTCGAGTCGTCACCTTTGCCAAACATACTTTTGAAAGCATTGGCTAAACCCTGGCCACCGGTAGCTTTTCCACTCATTAATTGTTGCAGGCTGTTCAGATTTTTGTAAGGAAAATTCAAATCCATTTTGAATAACTTTTCCTTGAGGTTCATTTGGAGATTCATTTTCCCGTCTTTCAGCAATTCCTTTTGTTCGGGGCTTATTGATTTGGCGGTATCTACCAGGCTTTTCCAGAAAATGGTAGTGTCAACCACTCTGTCCAAACCTTCTTTTTTTATTTCTTCATCACCGGCAAAAGTTTGCATCAGATCAATCAACTGTCCCATATCCATTTTGGTAACGTAGGTGCCACTGCCATCGGCTTTGATCTCGATCTCTTCATTCACTTCGTAGCAACTAACAAAAAAAACACAGATCGCTACGGTCAGGACATATTTGAAAAACTTATTCTTCATTTAGTGGTTATTTATGGGCAAGTTAATCGTTTTCAGCCACTCCTGCCTGATACCAAACCGTAAAAGTTTGTGAACGGCTGGGCGTCAGCATTTGCAATCCCATACCATTATTAAAGCAATCGGGTGCTGCACTGAGGTTTTCAATGGCGATGCTTTTCCGGTGCGGTGGGGTATAAATCTGGATGTACGGATACCGGGAATTGGTGAAAATAGAAACATACACGGCATTAGCAGGGTTGTATAGCACGGCGCTCGGTCTTTGAGCAACAGGTTTCACAACAAAACAATTATTGAACTGGTGGTTGCCGATAAGGATCCCTTCAGCCAACGAGCTGTTGGGGATGAGGTTGCCGGTAGGAATTATTTTGTCATCCAACTCAAGCATGCTTTCAGTGCTTACCTGCAGTTCAAAATTGTCGATAGGGCCGCCTAATGCAAAATAGGGATGCCAGCCGTCTGCCAGGGGTATCGACAGGCTATCGAGGTTCAGCACAATTGTTTCCACCTGCAGGATGCTGCGTGGCAGCAGGGTGTACCGGACTTCACAATTGTACTCGTAAGGATAACCGGGGTCTTCCCTTTTAAATTGATACCTGAGTGTTACACTTGCCTGGCTTTCGTCGGCAAATTCATTTACTACTTTGAATGGTTTATTGTACAGCAGGCCATGAATGGCATTGCCATCGGTGTATTTATTCGCGAACTCAAAGTCTTCTTCTTCAAGCGTGTATTTCCCATCACGCACCCGGCAAACAAAAGGCGATAACTTGCTGCTTTTAAAGGAAACACCCAGTTGCTCCTCCACCTGTTCGCGGGTGGAATAGTTATCGATAATATTCAGGTGTGCTCCATTTACGGGAATTTGAAAACTGTGCAACAGCGCGCCATATTCAGGTAGAATGGTAATGATTATATTTGTTGCCTTATCTTGCAGCTTAACCAATGATAACCCGTTTTCAGTAACACGGGAAACGCTAAAACTCATAGTATTCAATTTAGGACTACGGAAAATTTTTTAAAATTAGTAATTCATCTAACGATATAGTAGCATGTTAAAAAAAATACAGCAGGCCTTTCGCGAACGTTTTAATAAAGAACCACTTGTCATTGGCGCCCCGGGGAGAGTAAACCTCATTGGTGAACACACTGATTATAACGAGGGTTTTGTATTACCCGGTGCAGTTGATAAAAGAATTTACGTGGCCATTGCTCCTAACGAAACCAATACGGTAAATGTATTTGCCAGTCAGTTTAACGAATCATATTCATTTTCTTTAGATATAACCGGCCCGCAAAAGGGCTGGATGAACTATTTACTGGGAGTGAGCTATCATATTCAGAAACAGGGGAAAAAGATCGGTGGGGTTGACCTGGTGATCGATGGCGATATTCCTGTAGGCGCCGGTATGAGTTCTTCTGCCGCATTATGCTCTGGCTATGGTTTTGCGCTGAATGAATTGTTTCAATTAGGCCTGAGCCGTATGGAGCTGGCGTTCATTGGTCAAAAAACCGAACATACGTTTGTTGGCGTTAAATGTGGCATCATGGACCAGTTTGCCAGTCTGCATGGGAAAAAAGGCCATGTAATGAAACTCGATTGCCGCAGCCTGGAATATGAATACATCCCGTTTGATTTTCCCGCTTACAAGATCGTGCTGGTGAACAGCATGGTAAGCCATTCACTGGCTGGTAGCGAATACAATGTACGCCGTCAGCAATGTGAAGAGGGCGTGGCCATTTTACAAAAGCACTATCCGGAGATAAAATCATTGCGTGATGTTGAGCCGGCGCAATTGCTGCAACATCAGGCTGAACTTCCGCCTGTAGTGTTTGATCGTTGCTCATTCATCGTGTATGAAAAAGAAAGATTACTGGCTGGTTGCGATGCGTTAAAGAAAAACGACCTGACTACTTTTGGCAAACTGATGTTTGCCACGCATGAAGGGTTGAGCAAAAAATATTCAGTGAGCTGCACCGAACTTGATTTTCTGGCTGAATGCGCTCAGCATATTACCGGCGTGGCCGGCGCCCGGATGATGGGCGGCGGATTTGGCGGCTGTACCATCAATATTGTGCAGGCAGATGCAGTGGATGTCTTTACGAAAAAGATCCAGGCTGCATTTAACGGACTGTTTAAAATAACGCCTGAGGTGTATGTGACCCAGATCGAAGAAGGCACGAATATATTGTCATAAAAACGGCCCCTCCTTGCCTCCCCAAGGGGGAGGCAAGGAGGGGCCGTTAACTAACTAGATGTAAACCGGCAGGAGCCGCTTTTGGGCGCCTGACCGGTTTTGTGTTTTTCCTGGCGATACCCCTATTTGAATCTCGGTCATATTCTTTTCAGGTTCTGCGAAGTTGATGTTCAGAAATACTTCCCGGCACTCATTGGTAACTGGTATATGGTGTTCGGCCAGCCGCTCCATGATCTGTGCATGACTGCCGGGCAATTGTTCCCAGGGGCCTTCATGCGGAAACGTGATGGCCTTGAAAAAATCAAGTTCTTTTACCTGGAATCTGGATGATTGAAATGCCTTTCTCACCGGAATAGCTATTTCAAGCGTAAACGTAGTGTCGGGGTTCCCATCCATTCCATAATAGATCCAATGCAATGGACCATTGATAAAACTTTTACGGCCTGCTTCTGCATAGAGTTCAGCCATAACCGGACCAAACTCATGTATTTGAGAAATGGTAGTTTGATGTATACTGCTTAATACCGTTAACGGCGGATAAGTTTTTATATGCATACAAATTACTTTTAAAGTGAATGATTACCCACGCTGCTCTGTATAATAACGA
>JAJKIL010000452.1 GCA_021154515.1 Niastella sp.
AAGATCTTTAATAAAAAATGTGGTGGCTGTCACGGTTCCTATGGCGCTACTGAAAAATACCCCAACCTGTTGATCCCCGAGCCGGTAATTCAAACTGATTCGCTGTTGTACAAAAGCAATTATTCCGCTTCACAGTTTGTTGACTGGTTCAATAAAAGCTGGTTCACCACGGGCGATCATCCGGCGCGGCTGGAACCATTTATGGGATACATTGCGCCCCCGCTCGATGGCATTTGGGTTACAGCACCCTACCTGCATAAAGGTTCTGTGCCAACGTTAGAGGCCTTGCTTAACAGCGATCTTCGCCCCAGATACTGGAGCCGCGATTTTGACAACCCGGAATACGACTATGAAAAAATAGGCTGGAAATTCACCAAAGAAACAAAGGCCCTCGATAAATTCACCTACAATACCGATCAGCCCGGTTATGGCAACTATGG
This sequence comes from Niastella sp., assembly GCA_021154515.1. Classification (GTDB taxonomy): domain Bacteria; phylum Bacteroidota; class Bacteroidia; order Chitinophagales; family Chitinophagaceae; genus Niastella. The sequence continues at coordinate 441 of JAJKIL010000452.1, forward strand.
CCACACCTTTGGTGACAGGCTTACTGAGAAAGACAGGAAGGCGGTATTGGAGTACCTGAAGACGTTGTGAGGAAGTTGATCAGTTGACGAGTTGACGAGTTAACAAGTTTACAAGTTAACGAGATAGAAGAAGGTTAAGAGAAATAAAGGAGAAAGTTGATAGAGTTGAAAAGAGTAAGAAACGAAAATAGTGAGAAAAATTACATCTTCGTTTGCCGTTTCACGACTCAGCCTTGCCGCGTCGCGGTTCTGCCTTCTGCCCTTTGCCCTCTGCCTTTATTTAATCAGTTTCCCGAACGAAGTATGTTTGTCTGCTTTTACCTGCACCAGATAAACACCGGGAAGCAGCGCCGACAAATTACTCATGACGATGGTATTCCGGCCCAACAATCCTTCCTGTTGCACCTTTTTTACCAATCGGCCACTCGCATCGTACAGCGCTACCTGAATCATTCCGGCTTTCTCCAGTTGCATACTTATTTGCAGAATATCTTTAAATGGATTGGGGAACACTTCAGTACTTACCGTCAATGTATTCCCGGTTCGTACCACCACCATATTGGTGTAATAGTAATTCCCATTAAGATCTGTTTCGCGGATGCGGTAATACACCGTTCCGGTAACACCCGGGGAATATACATACGAATAGGGGGTGATTACATCATTAGTGTTGGCGGCCGCCAATTCACCAACTTCGGTAAATGACCAGCCATCCAGGCTATATTCAATGGTAAAGGAGCGCGCATTTACCTGTGCATAGGCTAACCAGTTCAGTTGAACCTGTCCGTTATTATAAACAGCTTGTAAAGCACCCAACCTCTCTGCCAGTACTGAACATACAGCCGGGTTCGCCATCGTTGGCGTATAGGTATTGGGATTTGCTGCCACCAGGGCCCCGTTCACAATAAGGTTGCTGGTTGTACCCGGCATGGACTGGTTAACAGTCAACTTCTGGCCGGCAGAACTATTCTTCCCCTTGATCTGCTGGTTATTTGATACTGAACCAGCCACATACAAACTGCCATTTCCCTGAATGGTTCCATTATTACTTAACCCGCCATTTACCCGTAACTGGGCATTGCTGTTATTGATGAGGAAGCTATTGCCATTGATCGAATACGAACCGCTAACATAAAACAACCCTTCATTGCGAATACCCGTGGAGCCGGTAACACTGCCTGAAAATGTCATAATACCCAGGTTTACAATTGAATCGCTGGTAGTGCCGGTATTGAAGGTGCCGTTTGCAAAAACGGCCTTATTTTGATTATAGAACAGTCCTGAAGAAGTGAAGGTTCCATTAACGGTAACTGTTCCGCGGTTATTGATGGTAGTACCACTGTTGGTAGTAAGATCCTGGGTAAAATTTAAAACCCCGTTATTATTTATAACAGCTCCGGATCCCACATTAGCAGTAGTGCTAAACGTCATAGTACCACAAGCAGTATTCGATACCGTTAGCGCAGAGTTCTGGTTCCAGCTACTGGCCCAGGTAAAACTGCCGTTATTTGTGATGGCCGCGCCGTTACTGATCGATACGTTATTCATTATCACCGTACCATTATTTGTAACAGCGGCAGAAAAGGTATTCGCCGTGCCGGGCGCAAATTTACCACCCGTTTGTATTTGAATGACAGATCCCTGGTTGGTTGTAATATTGCCCGTATAATTGCCACCACTCACAACGACCATGGTAGCCCCGTTATTTAACGTGATGCCGCCACTGAAAGCAGTACTGATGCAAACTGTTTGTCCATTAGTGTAGCTGCCTGCAGCATTGGAAATACTGCCGGCTGGGCATTGGGCTGTTACCGCCCGGGTGGATAATATCACCCAAAGGATCACCAATAACCAACGGATATTGGCGGGGGTACGGGAATCAAGTTTCATGCGGATCAACGGGTTGGGTTGTTGCGCCCGTATAGGCACCAAACACAGGCCAGATTGCCAAAAACCTAAATCCCATTAATGGTTTACATTTTTATCAATTACATAAATACCTGTATACACTACACTTATAAGCAAGTTTTTCTTTACTAAAATACCCTTAGCAAGCGAAGGAAACCCGCATCAGCCGTTACAATCTTCCCTTTACAGGAAAAAAATTCCAAATTATGGAAAGCGCACGTCATTAGATGGCCTCCCCCCACCGGGGGTCGGGAGGGGGTATGCAACAAAAGGGTCTGAGCTTCTGGGAGGTTGGAGGGGGCCTGCAACAACAGAGTCTGAGCCTTGGGGAGGTTAGAGGGGCCTGCAACAACAGAGTCTGAGCCGGATCTCCGGCGGAAGGTTGGGTGGGGCTTGAAAATTCGCTAAATTACTTCGCAAAGGAAAGGTATGCAGGTGCTAATCAATTGCCGCATGCCCATGTGTTATGAGGCTTCAAACAACTACCGGATATACTACGATCGTTAACTGGCTGGCAAACAAAAACCACCATCCGTTCACCTTCCAGGAAGAAACCTGGCAACATATTATTAATGGTAAAAGCGGATTGGTGAACGCCCCAACAGGCTGTGGAAAAACATTTTCTGTGTTCCTGGGCGCCCTGATCGATTTTATCAATCACCACCCCGACGACTGGAAATCAAAAGGCAATAATGGATTACAACTGTTATGGATCACCCCCTTGCGGGCCCTGGCCAAGGATATTGGCCGGGCTATGGAAGAAGTGGTGAGTGAGCTTGGCATGCAATGGAAAATAGGCATCCGCAACGGCGATACCGACATCAACGAACGGCAGCGACAAAAACGCCGTATGCCCGAAGTGTTGATCATTACCCCTGAAAGCCTGCACCTGTTGCTGGCGCAAAAAGGCTATCCGGCTACTTTTGACACCCTGCAGACCATGGCCGTTGACGAATGGCACGAACTCATCGGATCCAAACGAGGCGTTCAGGTAGAACTCGCCGTTTCACGATTAGTGGGCTTGCGAAACTCATTACGCGTATGGGGCATTTCAGCCACTATCGGTAATTTAGAACAGGCGAAAGAGGTTTTGCTATCTCCTGTGTTTCACAAAGAGGGACCGATTGAGGTTAATCGCGAGGTAGCCGGCTCCCCCTCCACCGGAGGGGGCCGGGGGGAGGCCGTCAAAGCCAACATTCGCAAAGACGTTGTCATTGAATCCATCATCCCCGATGAAATTGAAAAATATCCCTGGGCCGGGCACCTGGGCCTAAGGCTGATCCATAAAGTACTGCCCATTTTAAACAACAGCCGCACCACGCTCATCTTCATCAATACCCGGGGCATGAGCGAGCAGTGGTACCAGGCTTTGTTAACCGCCGCGCCCGATCTGGCGGGCGCCATAGCCTTACACCATGGCAGTATTGAACAGGAATTGCGCATCTGGGTAGAAGAAGCTCTGCATACCGGCCGGCTAAAGGCCGTGGTATGCACCGCCAGTCTTGACCTCGGTGTTGATTTTCGACATGTTGAAACCGTTATACAGGTAGGTTCACCCAAAGGCGTTGCCCGCTTTTTACAACGCGCCGGAAGAAGCGGCCACAGTCCGGGCGATGTAAGCCGGATCTATTTTCTGCCTACCCATTCGCTGGAACTGGTAGAAGCAGCCGCCCTGAAAAATGCGGTGGAAGAAACATTTATCGAAAGCAGGGAGCCCATGCTGTTATGCTTTGATGTGCTGATCCAGTACCTGAGCACCCTCGCCATTTCAGATGGCTTTTTACCCGAGCCGTTGTTAAAAGAGCTCAGGTCAACGTATTGTTACCGCGATATGACCGACAGCGAGTGGATGGCCATCCTGGAATTTATTACCTCTGGCGGCAATGCTTTACAACAATATGATGAATATAAAAAGGTAGAGGTCATCGATGGCGTGTTTCGTATTAACAGCCGGCGCATAGCCATGCGGCATCGCATGCACATCGGCACCATTGTAAGCGAAGCCATGATGAAAGTAAAATTCCTCAGTGGCGGCTTTATTGGGGTAATAGAAGAATGGTTTGTCACCCGTTTATCGCCCGGCGATGTATTTACCCTGGCGGGCCGACAACTGGAACTGGTGACCATCAAGGATATGACTGCCCTCGTAAGAAAATCAAACGCCAAAAAATCGATCGTACCCAGCTGGCAGGGCGGCCGCATGCCGTTAAGTGCCAATCTAGGCAAGAAGTTGCGTGAGAAATTCGAAGAGGCCAGAGACATACAAGAAGGAGGCAAAGGGCAAAGGGCAGAGGGCAAAGGGCAGAAGCAGCAACCTCCCCCTCCAATGGAGAGCCAGTCCCGACCTGTCGGGAGGGCCGGGGGGAGGTCTCAAAGCAATAGGCAGAAGACAGAAGTAAGGAGTACTAAGAACGGAGATCCATTGCCGATTGCCGATTGCCGATTGCCGACGGCTTCACCTGACATCGAATTACAGGTCCTTGAACCGCTATTCAATTTACAGGAAACCCTCTCCCACGTACCCGGGGCCAATGAATTATTAATTGAACATATAGAAACGAAGGATGGCTATCACCTGTTTGTATACCCGTTCGAAGGGCGGCTGGTGCATGAAGCCATGGCAGCCATTCTGGCCTGGCGCATTAGTAAGATAACGCCCATTACTTTTTCCTTTGCCATGAATGATTATGGGTTTGAACTGTTGAGCGATCAACCCATACCGGTGGACGATACCAATGTGTATGAACTGTTCACCCCAAATAATCTATTGGCTGATATTCAGCGAAGTGCAAATGCAACAGAAATGGCAAAACGAAAATTCCGCGATATCGCGGTTATCGGCGGACTCATCTTCCAGGGTTATCCCGGTGAACAAAAGAAAGCACGGCATTTACAATCGTCTGCCTCGTTATTATTCAATGTATTTTCAGAGTATGACTCGGGTAATTTACTATTACGCCAATCCTATCAGGAAGTTTTCGATCAACAGATGGAAGAAGTACGGCTGCGCAACATGTTGGAAAGAATACAACAATCAACCATCATCATTACATTTCCCCAGCAGTTAACCCCATTCTGTTTTCCGATAAAAGTAGACAGCATGCGGGAAAACCTCACTTCGGAAAAACTGGAGGACCGGGTTAAGCGTATGCAAGCACAACTGAACCAATAGGCAATCAGCAATTTGCAATGGGCAAAACCCCTCGAACGGGAATCACCTTGCCCCAACTTGTCGGGGTGCCGGGTCTTCGTTGCCGCGATGAGGCCTTCGCCTTTTGCCCTCTGCCCTTTGCCTTCTTCCCACTGCCTTTCTTTTCCACATTCATCCCAAAATGAGAAAAAAGAATCTATTCCCCCTGGGGTAGGGGCAAAAAAATACCTGCCTTTTATTGCCGTACCGATAAGCACAGTAAAAAAAGCAGGCATAAGAAATTTACACACAGCTCTAACCAACAACGTTTAAATACTTTCAGAGGATCATAAGGTTATTCAACAATGGTACTCTGAAACAGATTCCATAAGCTAGGGATTAATACGAGCCAAAACAGCCAGGCCTTTCCCAGGAATTGATGTGGGTACGCTGTTTTCAAAGGTACGATAGATGTCGGGAATGGATACGTGTTTTCTACAGGGACAGTATATTGACTAAAAAGTAAAAGGCGAAAAAGAAGTTGATTGACATTGGATTTCACCGGTAATCACTGGATATTGGAAATGACTTTTGGACGGTTGAATTCTAAGGACTCTGGACGATACGAGGTTGCCAATCCCCGTCAATCAACTTGGCTCCAAAAATAGGTGTTGATAACAATGTGGAAAAGAGCAATATTGCCCTATTTTATTTATTCGGTTTTTACTTCCCAAACTAGTACTATTCACATATCAATAAGGTATAGTAACTACCTACCCATAGTAATGTTACCTTTCAAAATGTTTATAAGTATATTCCGAAATAATATAATTTCGTAAAAATGCTATAGTATTTGTCACGAAAATTTAAGACTTTGGGTCCGAATTTGGACGTCGTGTAAACCGGCGTCTTTGGATCCCTTATCTTATTAAAAACAATACAACCCGCATGAAAAAACCTGACACCGAAGGCGTTATTAAAGTAGCTATTGCAGACGACCATGCCCTGTTCAGGGCAGGTGTTCGCACAGCCCTCGCTGCTAAAAGGGATGTAGAGTTGATTGCCGAAGCCGACAATGGCATGCAACTCTTAAACCTGCTCAGACACATTGAACCAGACATCATTCTGCTGGACATTCAGATGCCTATTATGGATGGCATCCAAACCCTGCCTGAGATTCGCAAACTTCGGCCAGAAGCAAAAGTTATCATTCTTTCCATGCACAACGATCATTCAATGATCAGCAAGCTTATGGAGATCGGTGCTAACTCTTACCTTACCAAAAATTCCGATTCAGAAACCATTTACCAGGCCATTAGAACCTGTTACGAACAGGAATTCTTTTTTAATGAGCTTACCAACAAGGCCTTGCTCACTGGTTTGCGTACCAAACGCACAGATATTGCCGGCCCCCAGGACGTAAATCTTTCTGAAAAAGAGATCCGGGTTTTGAAGCTCATGTGTGAAGAGAAAACGACCAAAGAAATTGCTGATATTGTTGAGATCAGCCCACGTACCGTTGAAGCTATCCGCGACAAACTCAAAACCAAAACCGGCGCCAAGTCAATGGCCGGTCTGGTGATGTATGCGGTAAAAAACGGTATCATTGACCAGAACGTGTGATCCTCCCTTTAAAGAAGTAATTCAAGCAGTCACATCAGTCAAAATGTCTGTAAAGTCCGCTCCGATATATCGGGGCGGATTTTTTTTGCCTATAGGTCCCATACCAACAGGTACCTAAGTATTAGGGCTCTGCTGGATCTGTACCGGGCCAAAACCGGGTCTCTTTATGACCTAACAGGGACCTGACAGGGACTTCACAGGGACCTAACAGGGACCAAACAAGGATAAAGTCCCTGTCAGGTCCCTGCTATCTCCTGGTTATATCCTTGTTAGTCCATGTAAATACCCGAAAGAATCTGGCTACAGACAACAAGCTTTCCGTATCAACTCAATGACTTTTTGTCTTTTTGTATTCTTTGCAGAACTTCACCCCATGAACAATTGGTTGTTTTATAATGGACAGGTAATACCGGTTGAAACGCCGATCATTTCCGCCAACAACAGGGGATTGCGTTTTGGCGATGGGCTTTTTGAAACCATCAAGGTAATAAGAGGTGAAATGCCGCTGTTCCATTTGCACATGGAGCGATTGACCAAAGGACTGGCTGTATTGAATACACAATTGCCTGAAAAGTATACAGCTGATTATATCTCGCAAGCCATTTTGGAGTTGTGCAATCGCAACAACATTAACGGCGCGGCACGGGTACGCCTCACCGTCGTGCGGGGCAATGGAACCTTGTTTGCCACTGATGAGCTTTTTGCGTCTATTATTATTCAGGCAGAACCGTTGGCCGGTGATTACCTCGTCTTTAATGAAACAGGTTTAATCATTGATGTTTGTCCCGGTATTCAAAAAAGCTGTGACCAGTTATCCAACCTGAAATCGAACAACTACCTGCCCTATGTAATGGCAGCCCAATATGCCTGGCAACACCAGTTGAACGATTGCCTGGTGCTGAATGCGCATAACCGCATATGCGATGGCACCATCGCCAATGTGTTCCGGGTTCATCAAAACAGTATTTATACGCCACCGCTTTCTGAAGGCGGGGTGGCCGGTGTAATGCGACAATATTTATTAACGGAACTGCCCAAAGCAGGCTATACAGTTCAAGAAAAAATATGTACGCCGGAGGACCTGGAAACTGCCAATGAAGTGTTTTTAACCAATGCATTGTTTGGGATACGTTGGGTGGTAAGATTTCGTGGTAAAGTTTATTCGGACAAGCTGGTTTAAGTTTTGCATAAAAGGTTCATCAGTTCAATGATTACTATGTTCATAAGTTATTAAGTATTTAA
>JAJKIL010000453.1 GCA_021154515.1 Niastella sp.
GATGTGGACCATGCATGGCTATTGCTGCGCGTTGCTCTTCATTTAACCGCAACACCAGTTTTTTCAGGTCATCTTCCAACTGTTTCTTTATATCTGTCAATGCATCGGTAACCAGCCGTTCCCTGATCACTCCCAGCTTCACCAGTACGCCCTTACCAATATTATCACTCAACTTCTCCAGCATCGGTTCTGCCTTCTTAAGAGCGCCACGTAATTTCTTCTCTGCAGCGGCATCGTTCGAGGGATCGCCGTCATTCAGATCCTTCATGGCTGCCTGCACTTCCTGGATGGCTGCCATCACATCTTTTCTTTCCTGGTCGGTAAATACATAGGTATCGGTCCAAATGCCCGGACTGATGCCTAATAGCTCGGTGGCAAAATCTTTCAGCGTTGCCAGCGAAGCCGTATCAAAGTCGGGCATTGTTTCCTTCCAGTCTTTGATCGTATTTACATCGTCATTTGTTTTGGTGCGGTCTTTTATCCAGGCGTCAATACCGTCGCTGAGCGCCACTACTTCGCCCTGCGTCAATTGCAGGCGGTCGTTGATCTGCACATCGGTGAACTTTACATTCAGGCGCATGCCCAGTAAGGGTGTGGCCACGGCGCCATAACCGCTGAAACGGCCATTACCGCCCTGTACATCCAGCATCTGCATATCAAAACTTCCCACACGCACCACCATACCGGCTACGGCTGAATTTAATGGTTGTCCGGCTGCGGCTGCGCCCAATCCGTTATTGGCAGTATCGTTCTTACCACATTCGTATACACGTTTGGGGAAGGTGTGCAGGGGCACTATTTCGCTCCAGAATCCAGTAATGCCTTTTATTATGGGTTGAACCTGGGCTTCATAACTGTTATCCGGTTCCAGGTTAAACAGGTGGAGCAACGTATCTGCGATGTATTGTTTGTTCCAGCTATAGGCAGTGCCTTTACTGGCAGAATCGCCTTTTTTACGGTATTGAATATTCCAGCCATCGACAGTTTGTGCTTTGGTAAGGCGCCACCACCATTTACCACTTCGTTCGCCCAATGCATCGCCCATCAATTCTGCCTTGCCTATATTATTGACCACAAACGGATCTACACCGCCATAGGTAAATACACAGGACTGACTGTACCCATTGTTCTGATAGGCATCACGCCCGCTCTTGTCAAAAGCCTGCACGCGCCAGACATATTGCATACTGTCGAGCAGTTTGGGCATAGCAGGGCCATAGGTAAGCATGGCCGCATCGGTGGTTGCTGTATAGATGGGTGTACTGCTGCGTACAATATATTCTGCATTGCTTCCGGCCGGTCTTACTTCAAACAACTCGAACCGGTAGCCTGTGCCCATTGAACCTGTTACAAATGAAGGGGTATTGCGAATGCTCCAGGTAAAGGTGAGGAACTGGGGTTCCTTTCTTTCAACCCGGGTATTACACAACGGATAGTTCAGTAAGGGCGCTTCATTCTTTTGAAAAAAGAAGATATTACATCCATCATTACTTAATGCTACATCATCGCTTCTATTATAATCATACGCGGTAACACATATGCGGTAAGCACCTTCGGGCAAAGCCTTGGTACGTTCATAGTTCTCGCGGTTGAAGCCATTCATAAATTGCATATGGTCGCTCACCAGCAACTCATTCAACTGCATTCCCGTGATGATCTGGGGCATACCGGGCAGGATAGTGATGGGCGATGCCCTGTAAGCCGGATCGGTTTGCATGATCACTTTTCCATTGAACTCCACTTTCAACCGCAAACGCACGGTATAGGAAGGCTGGGTAAGATCGTTCAGCGTTAATATAACCCGCAGCTTATCGTTTCCCGGCGCTGCATAATCGGGCAGGTACACACTGTAGGGTGGTATCAGTTGCAACGAAGCGGTGACGGGATAAATAAAACGGGCCTGCACATTGGTAGCCTGGCATAATGCAGCTAGCATCATGATGCTGGCGATAAACCATTTTAAAACCTTCCTGTTCTGCTTCATTCGGATATGGTGCGTACAATTCATATGCTAATTTGGTAATGGTCGAATATTAAAAACTAAAATTGTAGCCAACAGTTACAGTCAACTCTGAAAAACCATTTTGATTGGTAACTGCCTGCTGCTTCAGGTAATTCACCCCGGCATTTAAACTATGCCGGCCCGTTATTTTCTTATTTGTTTTACCAGTGGCGCCTGTACCTGCGGGTGGTGTGGCCGATTGCGCCTGGGGCGTAAATGACGCCTGCAGGGAATTGTTCCATACACCGTTGTGGCTGGTCACGTTGTTCATCGTTGTTCTGGTAATATTATAGGTAGATGTCGCATTCAGCCGCAGCTTCTTATTCAATAATCCCTTCGCCGCGCTTACAGACGGACCGGTAAAATACGTGCGCGCGCCGGGCACATCCTGGATATAATAGTTACCGCCTGCGGTCAGCGACAGGTCTTTTTGCACCTGGTTAAATGTGTAACCGGCATTGGCGGTATAGAAATTACTTTTTGGCGCCGCTTCCCCGGTTTGGGTGGGTTGCGCATCACCAGCCAACTGGTAATTAAGGGTCAGCATAATGGCATGCCGAACCGTCTTATCACCAAACTGGTAAGCTGCCACGCCGTTATAGCTGGTATTTACCTGGTAAAAATTCAGGGAATCGAGCGGATTGGTAAAATAGGGATCACGCACGGGCCGGATGCGGGTATAAGTGGTAAAGTTGGAATAGGTACCATTGAACATCCAGTGCTGACCGGGAATAAAACCAATTGTACCACTGCCTACAAAACGACGGGTAGTAGTGGTTTTTGTTTTATCCAGGTTGTTTTCCTGGATGCCCACGTTACCCGATAGCTGTATGCGGTTGTTGAACAATTGTACCGAAGGCGCAATGGTTATATTGCGCATATCGTTCACCAGGTTATAAGCTCCCAGGGTTGTATATCCGGGCGCCACCCGTTCGTAGCGAAATTGCAAATTATAAAAGCCACCGGTATAACCTATGCCGGCTTGCAACGCATCGAAGTAAACGGTAGAAGCAGAAGGTGACAACACCTTCTTGAAAAAGTTATAACCGCCCTGTAAACTATCTTCACTGCTTTTTGCGGCGCGCAGGTCGCGGTTCAATACTGAAACAGAATATTCCACATCGGCAAACACCCGCTTAAACAGGGTTTGGCGTACAGCTACTGCCACGGCCATATTTTCGCGTGGCGTAAGCGTGGCATCTGAAGGTACAAAGGGAATAGAGTTCACATCGTCCTTTGCCCTGAAGAAACAAAGGCTGTAGCTGTTGCCTTTGTCTTCATAACCGGCCTTCCAGCCAAATCCCTTGCGTTCAAATGCAGCGCTGTTATATGATTCCTTATTGGTTACGTCAAAAGGAACTGCTTTTATCAATGTGCCATACATAGCAGCCATGCGCCATTTACCGGGGCTCAACTCAACCCCTACTCCATTGAACATATGTCCGGCCAGGGTATAATTGCTGAACGTCATGCTGGTATTTCCAAAATAACCACGCGCCCATTTATAAGAAGGCGCAAATTGAAAGCGGTTAAAAGGCTGGGCGAAATGCCGGCCCTGGTTGCTGTAACTAAAGGTGAACGGCATATTATAACCGAACAGGTTAATATTAAGGTTTCCTGAAAGGAACCAGTTGAACGGGTCGCGGCGCGAATCGATGCCGGATGCGGCATACGCCACCGTATTGGCGCTTACCGAACCACTGATCGTTACGCCTTTTTTTATGCCCAGCTCATCTATTGCCTGTGCCTGCAGCCACTGGCTGGCTGTGGTACAACATAACAAAAGGGCCAGGTTTTTAGGGTTTAGTTTCATGGGGTTTATTTATGGTAACGACAACTATCTGCTTATCACAAACTGGATGTCACGGCTGTCGTTTTCTGCAATTACTCGTAATACAAAAGTGCCATTGCTTACATTGCCCAAAGCGAAATAATCGTCGGTAATAAGCACGGGGTCGTAGGTACGGCGGATTATTTCACGGCCGGATCCCATCTCCTGCACCAGCATGATCAATTTTTGTTTTTTGCCCAGTTTAACATGCACCGAGAATTGCCCGGTATTCGGGTTTGGATATAATGTAACCGTATCAATTACTGATATGGGCGGCGTATATACCAACCCTGCTTCAGGATCGAATGGGTTCAGGTAAACGGTCTTCCGGATCGTATAGGCACAACCTTTAAAATAACCGGTCATATCTATCCAGTAATTACCAGCGCTGTTGAAGCGGATCTGGGGCGAAGCGCCATTGTCGATCACCTGCGCGGCGGGATCAAAACGCCAGTGCACCGAATCAGGAATGGGCATCGATACTTCTTTTATTACCAGTGTATCCAAAGCATATCTGCCGGAGGCTACCAGGAAGTTGATGTCGGGCATGGGGTTAGCCGGGTTGATCACCACCGGATAAACAGCCTGGCAATTATTGGCGTCTTTTACTACCACACTATAGGTGGCGGCAGGCAGGTTGGCCAATACCGGGTCATTCTGGAAAGTAGCGCCATTGTTAGACGAATACCGATATGGCGGCGTGCCACCGCTGGCGTTCATGGTAATGCTGCCATTGGAGCCCACACAAACGGGTTGGGTTGTTGTTACGGCTGTTATTGGAGCAGCAGGTTGTTTTATCTGCACGGTATCCTTACTTACACAACCAGCGCCATCGGTTACCTGCAACACATACTGGCCTGCGGCCAGTGTGCCTAATTGTGAGGTAGCATTGTTCTTACCTAACCAGTTAAATTGATAAGGCGCTTGTCCACCACTGGGCGAGGCCAGCACCGACCCGTCGTTGCCACTAAAGCACGACACATTCTTTATGGTATTTACATATTTAACTACAGGGATGGTAGAAACAATGGTAACAGCAGTTGTCCAGCGACAATCGTATTTATCTTTCACCACTACATTATAGGTGCCGGTATACAAACCCGTAAACGCCTTTGAGGGTTGAAAGGTAACCCCATTGTCGATGCTGTACTGGTAAGGCGCTCTTCCATATTGAATATCGATATCAAATGAACCAGTTGGCGTACCGGGACAAAACACTTCTTTTTTATTGTTAATAGCCCCCAGTAATGGTTGCTGCGGTTGAGAAAGGGGAATATCCTTGCTTATGATACAACCGCGCAGATCCTGTACCGTTACGCTGTATATACCTGCTGTCAGTTGTTTGAATTCGGGTGCGGACTGATAAGCCCCGCTGTTTAATGCATACTGATAACCTGTACCACTGCCGCCTGTTGCTGCAATGCTGATGATACCATTGTTACCATTGTAACAGGCCACTGAAGTGCCTTCATAATCTGATGCCTGCAAGGTGAAATCCATGGGTATGGATGGCAGGCTGATGGGATATGCGTTGGCGCCATCCACTGAACAGCCTTTGGCGTCTTCTACTTTTATGTAGTAGTCGCCATTTACAGTGAGTGGGGTGTTAGCTGTAAATGCTGTAAAGTTATTGGGTGAACCTACGGCGTAGTAGTACACATAACCACCATTACCACCAGCGGCAGTTATCTTTATTCTTCCGCCATCGGCCTTACAGGCCGCATCGGTTGTTTGTACGTTGGTTATTTCTAACAGCGCCGGTTCTATTACACTTCTTTCCTGAGAAGTGAAGATACAGCTGGCGGTTGATTTGTTATCTGACACCGTTACCCGGTACCTGCCAGGCGCAAGGGAACTAATGCTTACATCTGTGGGGAACCAGAAGTTATTATGTTTCCACGCGGCGCCATCCCAATATTCCCAATAATAGGAATAAGAACCGGAGCCACCCGTTGCAGTTGCAGTAACAACGCCATTGTCCTTACCCTTACAGGTTACTGGTGTTACAGTAAGTGAAGCCTGTAATGGACTGCGTTGCAGTACCTCTACCGGCAGGGTGAAGAGATCATCACAATTTTCATCGGCCGGTTTTGTAAGCACTACCTCGTAATTACCAGCCGGCAAATCAGTGAATGAACCTGTATTATTAGTGCTTATTGTAGTGCCTCCGCTTTTTAAAGTAAATACATACCGGCCACTGCCGCCATCACCCTTCACCAAAATGGCGCCATCGCTTCCGCCATAACAGCTTACACTATCTCTGTA
>JAJKIL010000454.1 GCA_021154515.1 Niastella sp.
GCTGTTGCATCAGGCGTTTCCACCAGTTTGCCGCCAGCACACTATGTAAAATGCCAAAAAGCACCCAGAGCAGCACAAGGATAATATGACTTATTATAAACATATGGCTTGTTAAGTTACTGATTTAAATGCAAGGTTCAGGAGGGCAAAGGGCAGATAACCGTCGCCGCAACCGGGACCCTGGACTTGAATCCACGAACTAACAAACTCAATAACTTACGAACTTAATAACCTACGAACCAAATAACTAAAACTTAGAACAACAGAAGCTGAAACCTTTGAACTTTCAACTTTCAACTGAGAACTGTTTATCTTTGCGCCATGCATTATGTATCTGTAGAAGCACTCGGTAAGTCATTTGGTATAAAACCGTTATTTGAGAATATTTCATTTCATGTGGAAGAGGGCGATAAAATTGCGCTGGTTGCCAGGAATGGCAGTGGAAAAAGTACCCTGTTACGCATTCTTGCCGGCAAGGAAACAGCCGACAGCGGCACCACCTGGATCAATAAAGAAGTGACCGTTGCCTTGTTCGAGCAGGACCCCGTTTTTGATGAAAAAGGGACGATCCTGGATAATATTTTCTATCATAATCACCCGGTTATCAATGCCATACGGGAATTTGAGGCCATTAGCGAAGAGGGTGATCCCGATAAACTGACCGACGCCATTGTAAAAATGGATGACCTGGGCGCCTGGGATTTTGATGCCAAAGTAAAACAGATCCTGGCCAAACTAAACATCCATCACCTGAACCAGGCAGTAAATACCCTTTCGGGCGGGCAACGCAAACGGGTGGCCCTGGCCAAAACCCTCATCGATATCGGTTTTGACCATAAACACGTATTGCTGATCATGGACGAGCCCACCAACCACCTGGATGTTGAAATGGTGGAATGGTTGGAAAATTACCTCGACCAACAAAATGTAACCTTGTTATTAGTTACCCACGACCGCTACTTTTTGGATGCCGTAAGTGATGAGATCTGGGAAATAGACGGCAGCGATCTGTTTGTTTACAAGGGAGATTATCAAAACTACATTGAAAAAAAAGCGGCCCGCCAGGAAAGCGATGCCGCCAGTATAGATAAAGCCCGTAATACATATCGTAAGGAACTGGAGTGGATGCGCAAGCAACCCAAAGCCCGTACTACCAAAAGCAAAAGCCGCCAGGATAATTTTTATAAAGTAGAAGCCAAAGCCAAACAGCGTATGGATGAGGCTCAATTGGAACTACAGATGAAAATGAACCGGCTGGGCGGTAAAGTGATCGAACTGAAAAAGGTATACAAAAGCTTTGGTGAAAAACCGATCATGAAAGGGTTTGATTACACCTTTAAAAAGGGCGAACGTATTGGGGTGGTAGGAAAAAATGGCGTGGGCAAATCTACTTTTCTGAATATGCTGCAGGGCCTTGAACCGGCCGACAGCGGTAAGATCAATATTGGCGAAACAGTCATCTTTGGTAACTACTCCCAACAGGGACTGGTGATAAAGGAAGACATGCGGGTGATTGAATTTGTAAAAAACATTGCAGAAAGCTTTCCATTGGCCAGTGGTGGCGCCTTAAGCGCGGCTCAGTTCCTGCAATTATTCCTTTTTCCGCCCGAACAACAATACACGTATATTTCCAAACTTAGTGGTGGTGAAAAAAGACGGTTGCATTTATTGTCGATCCTGTTCCGCAATCCCAACTTTTTGATCCTCGATGAACCTACCAATGACCTTGACCTCCCTACCCTGGGCGTGCTGGAAAATTTCCTGACCGAATATCCTGGCTGTTTACTGATCGTTTCCCACGACCGGTATTTTATGGACCGTCTCGTTGATCACTTATTTGTTTTTGAAGGCGACGGCTTCATCCGTGATTTCCCGGGTAACTATTCTCAATACCGGTTATGGTTAAAGGATAAAGAAGAGGAGGGGAAAACCGACACCAAACCCATTAGGCAGGAAGAAAAAACGGCGCCGGTTAAGGAAGCTGAGAAAAAGAAGATGTCGTATAATGAAAAAAGAGAATTCGAACAAATACAGAAAGATATTGCCAAACTCGAAAAAGAAAAACAAACCATCACCGAACAAATGAACGACGGCTCCCTGCCCTTCGATCAGCTGCAACAGTTATCGGTGCGTATAAATGAGATTACGGGTTTGCTGGATGCGAAGGAGTTGCGTTGGTTAGAACTAAGTGAATTTGATGCGTAGTTAACAAGTGGATATAGTTCTCAGTTCTTAGTGCTGGATTCTAAGTTTAAGTTATTGGGTTCGTAGGTTCTTTAGTTTGTTAGTTCTTTAGTTTGTTAGTTCCTGGTTCGAAACTGAATAACCTGCGAACTCAAGAACTAACGAACTTACGAACTAACAAACTTTGCCATTCACGATTCACCATCACCACTCAACATGGATTTCAACCAAAATCCAGTCTCTCTCTGTTATTTTTGAAGAAATACAAAAAGCACATTATGAGAAGAACGCTCCTGGTTATGGCTTTGGCGGCTTCCACAGCTGCCTCGGCGCAAAAGATCGCCGACCCTAAGCCATTTGCCAATACAATAACCCCAGACGACCTTAAGAAGCATTTGTACATCATAGCCGGCCCCGGTATGGAAGGCCGCGAAACGGCCACTGAAGGACAACGGAAAGCAGCCGCCTATATTGAAAACCAGTTTAAAACACTGGGATTACATCCCGGTAATAAAGGCAATTTTCAATTAGGTTATCCCATATACCAGGATTCAATTTCCAAAGCAGCTATAGAAGTGAACGGAAAGTCGTTTGCAATATTCAACGACTTTATGATCAATCAATCGATGGCGCATACAAGCACTATCTTCTGCAATGAAGTTGTTTTTGCAGGGGCTGGCATCAGCGATAGTACCCGCAACGATTTTAAAGATGTAGCTGGCAAAATTGTACTGATATTTCAGGCGCCGCCGCCATCAGCGCCAACCGGTGGTGGCTCCAGTGCCCGTAACCGCTCAAGGTTTGGTCCATACCAGGTTATGGAAGCTGCACAAAAAAATGGCGCTGCCGCTATTTTAATAGTACAAAATAATTTTCCCCGTCGCGGCGGTACAGCTATGACCAAAGGCCCTGCCTACCTCGATGGATTTCAAAATACCGTTTTCCCCAATACCTTTTATATTTCTGAAGAAGTTGCCAAATCCATCATGGACGCTGATTTCGATGCAGCTAAAGAAGCCGTGAAAACCGGTAACGTGCAACCTAAAACGTATACGGCTGAGGTAAAGCTCGAATTCAAAAAAGACAGGCTTGAATTATCGAGCAGCAACGTAGTTGGTTTCCTGGAAGGCACTGATAAAAAGGATGAGTTTGTTTTTATCACCGCGCATTATGATCACCTGGGCAAACGCGGCGATTCTGTTATTTACTATGGCGCCGATGACGATGGCTCAGGTACCGTAAGTGTGCTGGAACTGGCCGAAGCATTTGCAAAGGCAAAGGCAGCCGGTAAAGGGCCCCGCCGCTCCATTGTATTCATGACCGTTTCAGGAGAAGAAAAAGGTTTATGGGGATCAGAGTTCTACAGCGATCATCCATTGTACCCATTAAACAAAACCACTGTTGACCTGAATATCGATATGATCGGTCGTACCGATCCCAAACGCAAGGAAGGCGATAGCACCAATTATGTGTACGTGGTGGGCGATGACAAACTGAGTTCTGACCTGCGCCCCATCAGCGAGGCCATGAATAAAAAATACACCAAACTGGAACTGGATTATAAATACAATGCGCCAAAAGATCCTGAACGCATTTACTATCGCAGCGACCATTATAATTTCGCCCGTAAAGGTGTACCCATCATTTTCTATTTTAATGGAACACACAACGATTACCATCGTCCCACTGATACCCCCGATAAGATCAATTACACCCTGATGGCCAAAAGAGCGCAACTGGTATTTTATACGGCCTGGGAAATGGCCAATCGAAATGACATGTTGAAAAGAGACATTCCGCTTTCGGAACAATAACGATAAGTAACTGACAATAGGCAATAGGCAACATTACAATTTGCTTATTGCCTGTTTTTTTTGACTACTTCCAAAGTTTATAACAATAGCGGAACAACTTACCTTCAAAATCAAACGGCGTGGTAGCGCGGGTGATATCTTTTATTTCTGATGAGTTGATCTGTTCCCTGTCCAGCTCAAATTTCCGGTAATTGGTACTGAAGTAAATAATGCCGCCGGGCGCCACTGCCTGCATGGTTTTATTCAACAGTTCAGCATGGTCACGCTGAATGTCCAAAAAGTCCTTCATGCGTTTGCTATTGCTGAAAGTGGGTGGGTCCATCACAACCAGGTCATAGGAAGCAGGCGCCAGTGAATCGAGGTATTGTTTTACATCCGCATGAACAAACTCGTGCTTCTTTTCATCATAGATATCATTCAATCGCATATTCTCTTCCGCCCATTGCAAATAGGTTTTTGACAGATCAACCGAAGTAACCTTTGATGCGCCACCAGCAGCTGCGTATACCGAGAAGGAACCGGTATAACAAAACAGGTTCAACACCCTTTTTTCATTTGACTCAATGCGTACCATCCCACGGGTAATGCGGTGATCGAGAAACAAACCGGTATCGAGATAATCGCTCAGGTTCACTTTAAATTTCAACCCGGCTTCGTCTACGACAAAATTGGCGCCTGCTTCACTCACGCGCTGGTATTGGCCCAGGCGGCCCGGTTTACGCTGGCGTTCTTTGATGTATACATTGTCAACCGGCATTTGCAGTACTTCACAGATCAGCTCAATGCAGGCTTCCAGCCAGGCATCATGTTCAGTCTCCGCCATTTCAAATTTCCGCTTATATTCTGCCAGGTATAAATTATCGCCATACCGTTCAATACATAAAGCAAATTCAGGCAGGTCATGATCATAGATGCGATAACAGGTAATGCCCTGGCGCTTTGCCTGTTTATTTATATGCCGGTACACTTTGGTGAGCCGGTTGCGGAGCATTTCGAATTTTTCGGGAGAAGACATGGGGCAAAAATAAGTTGAAAAAGTTAGTTAACCAGTTGACGAGTTGAC
>JAJKIL010000455.1 GCA_021154515.1 Niastella sp.
CATTAACGCCATCCATCAGGTCGTTTTGTACGGGCTCACCTTCTGTTAAGGTAAAATATTCCAATTGGGTGCCCCGGCTGCCTGGCACGCCAAAGCCCTGGCTTTTATGCATGCTGCGGCTTTCGGCAGCTATTTCGCCATAACTTTTTCCTACCAGCGCATTGTAACCACCTACATCTATTTTCAATTGATCGTTGCTGGTTGTATTAGTACTGCCAAAATTGAACGTGTTCCACATAATGCGTTTTACCTTCCAGGGTTGAACGCCATATTTGAATTGTTCGGGAAAGCGATTGGGATCGGCGGCTGCCTTGAAAGCTTCGTGGGCAATCACAGCAGAAGCAGAGTGATGTCCGTGACCGGCCCGACTGTCCTCGGGAAAACGGGTTATAATAATATCGGGTTGAAATTTGCGGATGATCCATACCGCATCGCTGAGCACTTTTTCCTTTCCCCATTTTTCCAGTGCTTCATCAGTGCTTTTACTGAACCCAAAATCAAAAGCGCGGCTGAAGAATTGTTCAGCGCCATCGGTCCGGCGGGCGGCCAGTAACTCCTGGGTGCGGATCAACCCCAGGTCAATGCCCTGTTCATCGCCAATAAGGTTTTGTCCGCCGTCACCACGGGTCAGCGATAAATAACCGGTGCGGTATAATCGTTCGCGGGCCAGCCAGGCCAGCAAACGGGTATTTTCATCATCAGGATGAGCTGCCATATACAGCACCGACCCTAATACCTTCAATTTTTTTAATTGCAGAAAAATATCGGCCGAAGTATAGGAAGGGGGCGTTTGTGCTGATACGGGTAATACATACAGCAATGCAAGCAATATCAGTAATCGCCCGGAGTAAAATTCATTCATTCTGAAAATTATTATTTTCTTTTTGGCCAGAATGGAACTTACCATGTCAACATTTTCATTGCATACATGCTATAATGAAAATTTTGACATGGACGTTTCATTCGTTTAGTTTTGAGCTGAAACCGGGGGCAAAATAACATAATGCAGATGAGTGTGCCAATCCGCTGGTAAATTTTAACAAAGGTGAATGGTCAATCGTCTTCATTCACCATTGACCATTCACGATTGACGACTACTGTCCCACCATAAACACCGCATTACTGAAAAGCAGTTTGCCATTTTCCCAGAAGCTTCTGAACAGCGGGTCATCGGCCAGGTAAATTACATTGCCCTGCCCCATTTCCTGCACTCCGAACAATAACCCGTCTTTCAGTTTATCTTTCAGCTTCGAGCCCACAAAACCTGCTACCTGGTTGTCTTTCCTGACTACGCCTACATTCCAGCCCATATCTTTGAAAAACTCGTAAATGGTGTTGTCCTGTTTGAGGGTATAATACGCATCATCGTAACCAAATGCCAGGGGATGAGAGTTATCCAGTTCCACTTTGTAGATGGAACCCGGATTGAATCCGGGAATAAAATCGCGCTCGCGGTTCTCATAGCGACGAAGCATGCTGTAATCATCCTTTTTGTCATCGGTTTTATCGCTTTTGTCATCATCACCCTTCTTCATTTTAATACCCCAGTCGGCGGCGGCCAGTTGCCCAACTGCACTTTCAATGGCTACCAGCCGGCCTCCATTGCTCACCCAGTCTTTCAGGGCATCATTCAACATCCGGTCTGCCAAAAAGCGATAATTACCATCGGGCAAAATGAGCACATCCAGCTCGCGCAGGATGTTCTTGCTTAAATCATTTGCCCAAATGATATTTATGGGATAATTGATCTGCGTATCGAAAAAGTGCCATACTTCACCCATGCTTAATGACGATACGCCTTCACCGGCCAGTAACCCGATCTTTGGGGCATGCATGCCGTGTACTTTTTCTGAACCAAAATCAAAACCTTTATCAACAAAAGAAGAAGAAACGGCTATATAACCAATACTGGCCTTCTGTGCGGCGGCACTGATAATTCCGCTCAATGAAGCGCCCAGTGACTGGTTACTCGTGCGGGTTATAATAAGGGTGCCTTTGTCAAAATCTTCATTGCCGGCTTTGAACGGTTGTTCGGCATAACGCACTTTTACTTTTTTCTGCAGAATGGCGCTCAGGAATTGTACACTGTTTAAACCGTTCCATCGAATAAGCCAGGCCACGCTATTCTCCCCATTCAACGCTTTTATTTTGGGTTTATCCAAATCAGTTGTTTTTCTAACGCCAGTCACATAGGTGATTAATCCATAAGTAGTGAGGCCATATACAAAGGGAACCGACCAGGCGGTAATATCATAGGTAACCGAGTCGCTCAGGTGAGAATTCCGCTCAAAAAGAACTTTCAGCAGGTTGGCGTTGGGTTGATTGGCATTGATCACTATATCAAGACTATCCGTTTTTACGGTTCCTGATTTACCGGTAAAATAGTTGATGCCGGTATAACTGGCATTGACGGCCTTACACCATTCAATATTATTGCGGTTGAGCAATTGTTGCAGCCTTACTATCTTACAACCTTCATCTGCTTTTATAATATACGCTTTAAATTCACCGGGTGGTGTAGTGCGTGCTTTGTCGTAATATTTTTTAAATTCCTGCACCAGTTTTGTCGCATTTTGCGCCGAGACCTCAATGGTGCTCATACCAGTAGTGAAGTGATGGTACAGCCGATCCCACAAAGTAAGGGTATCGCCATCGCGGTTGATAACGGCGGCGCCGGCGCGGCTATGGCCCCCTTGTTCAAAGGTCATCCCAATACCGCCTCTGTATAAAGGATAGGTATCGCCATAACTGGGATAAAAAAGATCGAAGCGTTCTTTGGTAAAGAACAGCCAGCCATTCTGGTCAAAATAGTGAGCGTTGCTCTTCCCTATTATCGTTTGAAACTCGCGCTGCCAGGGCGTAATCACTTCATGATAGGGTTCTGCAGCCGGCGCAAAATAATAAGGATTGTTATACAGTTGTTCATGATAATCTACATGCACCTGCGGCAACCACATATTGTATTTTACAATGCGTTGCTGCGTTTCAACCTGTGTTTGCCAGGCCCAGTCGCGGTTCAGGTCAAAATAATAATGGTTGGACCTGCCGCCTGGCCAGGGTTCTGCATGTTCGCGGGTAAAAGATTGCGGATTGGGGGTTACGCCTACAACTGAGTTGAACCAGTTTACATACCTGTCGCGACCATCGGGGTTTATACAGGGATCTATGATAACCACGGTATGCTGCAGCCACTCTTTTGTTTTTGTATTGGCGGGGTTTACCAGTTCGTACAGGGTAAGCAGGGCCGCTTCGGATGAAGAAGTTTCATTGCCGTGTACATTATAACTTAACCACACAATAGCCGGTCCTTTTTCATCGGGAGCCATTTTATCTGAGGTCATACCTGCCAGTCGCAGGTTGTTTTGCCTGATGTCCTCCAACCGCGCCAGGTTGCCGGGCGATGTTACATATATTAATAAGAGGGGTCGCCCTTCATTGGTAGTTCCATATTGTTCCAGTTTTACCATTTCCGGGGCCGCTTCAGCTACCTGCCTGCAATAATTTACTATGTTAAAATGGGGTGTAAACCGGGAACCTAATTTGTAGCCAAGGAACTGATCGGGCGATTTTACCTGTGCAAAAGCCAAACCGGAGATGATCAAAAACAATGCTACGCAAGCAGGAACTTTCGTCATAATTGGAATAATGTACTGTGAAAGTAACTAAATCGGGGTTAAAAGAAAAAAGCACCTCACCGTAGTGAAATGCTTTTATTTTCTCATGTGACCACTAAGAGTTTATAAATAACACAAGAATTACTTGCGCTAGTGATCATTGTGATTGGGCAGATGTCACTACCTGACCTGTCTGCTGTTTATGGAAGCGTCTGCGTAAATATTAGTGTTGAAAATATCCCTGGCCTGTCTGAATAATATAAAGGATGCAAAAACCTGCAAAACACATGGGAGCTGAGATACATGGAAGATTGCTATACGCCGTGAATAATTGCGTTTTCTCATAAGCTCATGTGGTTTGGTCGCCGTAAACAGTTTTTGTTAGTGTTCTAAAATTAGAACATTTAACTCAATAATAAAAAAAACGGGTAGCTAATTTTGGTTTGTTAATTTTAGCTTCAACTTTTTGTCAAATATGAAAGCTTATTTTTTATACACATTTCCGTTAGTACTATTGTCCGTGGCCTGTTTCGGCCAGCGTTCTGCTCCATCAGTACCAGTTAACCCATATGAGTACACTATACAAAAAAAGATAACAGGTTCAACCGGCGCCGTTGTTTCGGCCCACCCACTGGCCAGCGAAATTGGCATTGCTATTATGAAACAGGGCGGAAATGCCATTGATGCCGCCATTGCCACCCAACTGGCCCTGGCAGTAGTCTATCCCGCAGCAGGGAATATTGGCGGTGGTGGTTTTACGGTTATCAGGCTGGCAAACGGTTCAAATGTCACCATCGATTACCGCGAAAAAGCACCGGATAAGGCATACCGTGATATGTACCTCGATAAACAGGGTAATGCCCAAACAGAATTAAGTCAGAATGGCCATTTATCATCAGGTGTTCCCGGCACTATTGCGGGTCTGTTCGACTGTTTGAAATACGCCAAACTGCCTTTTAAAAAGTTAATACAACCAGCCATTGACCTGGCAGAAAAGGGATTTGCAATTACCGAAGGAGAAGCCAGAAGTTTGAATAGCTACCAGGAGCTTTTTACCAAATACAATACCGTTACCCCAGTTTTTGTAAAACAGACCCGCTGGAAAGCCGGCGATACCCTGGTTCAGCATGACCTGGCCAATACATTAAAACGTATTCGCGATAAAGGCAAGGCGGGCTTTTACGAAGGAGAAACCGCCCGGCTTATTGTGGAAGAAATGAAACGCGCCAATGGGATCATTGCATATGAAGACCTGAAAAATTACGAAGCCAAAGAACGCGAACCGGTTGTTTTTGACTACAAAACATATAAAATAATTACTATGCCGCTGCCGAGCAGTGGAGGCGTTCTGTTACCACAAATGATGCATATGATTGAAGATAAGCCGGTGAAAGAATATGGATTTTTGTCGGCCCAGGCAGTGCAGTTAATGACAGAAATTGAACGCCGCGCCTATGCTGACCGTGCTAAATTCCTGGGAGATGTTGATTTTTACAACGTGCCGGTAAAAAAACTCACCAGCAAAGCATACGCAGCAGAAAGAATGAAAGATTATAACCCGCAAACAGCCGGCACCAGTCAGGCAATTCAGGCTGGTATTATCCCAGAAAGCGAAGAAACCACGCACTTCAGCGTATGTGATAAGAACGGAAATGCCGTATCAGTGACCACTACCCTAAATGGTGGTTATGGAAGTAAGACCGTAGTGGGCGGAGCCGGCTTTTTGCTGAATAATGAAATGGACGATTTCAGTATAAAACCAGGCGTGCCCAATATGTACGGGGCAGTAGGCGCCGATGCCAATGCGATAGCTCCCGGCAAACGCATGCTCAGTTCCATGACACCCACTATTGTTTTAAAAAACAACAAACCCTATATAGTAGTTGGTACGCCGGGCGGCACCACTATAACCACCTCCGTGTTTCAAACGCTTGTTGATATGCTGGAATTTGATATGAACCCAGACGATGCGGTGAATAAACCCAAATTCCATCATCAATGGCTGCCCGACCAGATCGATGTAGAAGCAGCATTTCCACAGGCTGTACGGCAACAGTTACAACAAATGGGATACAAGGTTATTCAACGCGGTAATATTGGCCGTACTGAAGTAATAAAAATCGAAAACGGTCATATTGAGGCAGTGGCCGATAGCCGGGGCGATGACGCGGCTGCGGGTTATTGATTTGCTTATTTTTGTATTAAAATATTTGTATGGCCGGCACATTGGGAACAACATACCTGCAAACCGCCATCAGGCGGTTGCGCTATTATAAATTACTGGGTGAAAAAGCTTTCGGGCAGTTAACAGATGCCGATTTTCATTACGCCCCTAATGAAGCATCAAACAGCATTGCCGTTATTATTCAACATGTGTCGGGCAATATGCTCAGCCGCTGGACCAACTTCCTTACTGAAGATGGGGAAAAGGCATGGCGAAACCGGGATGAAGAGTTCGAAGTGCACAATTACTCCAAACAGCAATTGCTGGAGTTGTGGGAAAAAGGCTGGCAATGCTTTTTGGATGCCCTTACCTCGCTTACAGGGGACGACCTGTTAAAAACCATTTACATTCGCAAAGAACCGTTACTGGTAATAGACGCCATCAATCGCCAACTGGCGCACTATCCTTACCACGTAGGACAGATCCTGTACATTGGTAAACAAATCAAAGACACCAACTGGCAAAGTTTGTCGATTGAAAAGGGTCAATCAGAAGCGTATAACAAAAGTGATGGCGTAAAGGATCCGGCGAAGAAGCAATAGGTACCAGTTCAAAATTGTACTGCATTAAGTTCACATTTTCATTGGTTTATACATCTATTTTTTGATCAACATCAATTAGCGCATATTCTACTTTGTTGTAATTTCATCCAACAAAACAAGAATCCGTATGCCTAATAATAAAGTCATTGTTGTAAAAGAAACACCAGTTACGATCATTGAAGTAAATCAGCAGGATTATATTTCTTTAACCGATATGGTTCGAAACATGGAGAGGGGTTCAGTTCTTGTAGAGAAATGGCTCCGCAATAAAAACACGATTGAGTTTATTGGTATTTGGGAAAGAATAAATAATCCAGATTTTAATTCCCTCGAATTCGGGGGAATTATGCAAGAAGCGGGGCTAAATCGGTTCACTTTGTCTGTGAAAAAATGGATAGAACGAACAAATGCAATTGGACTTGTTGCCAAAACCGGGCGCTTTAATAGTGGCACTTATGCCCACAAAGACATTGCCTTTGAATTTGGCAGCTGGCTCAGCGCCGAGTTTAAACTATATCTTATAAAAGAATTCCAACGCCTCAAAGACGAAGAGAACAAAACGCACCAGTTGGAATGGAATCTGCAGCGCACCCTGTCTAAAATAAACTACCGGATACATACTGATGCCATAAAAGAAACGCTGATCCCACCTCAACTCACCCGCCAGCAAACCGGAACTATTTATGCCAGCGAAGCCGATCTGTTAAATATGGCGCTGTTTGGAAAAACAGCTGCCGAATGGCGAAAAGAAAACCCTGGCCAATCAGGCAATATCAGGGACGAAGCGACCCTTGAACAGTTAGTTGTGCTCAGCAATCTCGAAAGCATTAATGCGGTGCTATTACGGCAGGACATCCCACAATCAAAACGATTACAACAACTCAATGAAATTGCTATCTCCCAAATAAGATCTTTGCTGGCAAACAATTCCATGAAAAAATTAAAGCAATAATTTACCCACTCCCCACTAGGAACCCAGCCCTTTTTTATCTACCTTACTGAGCCTGATCCGGTCGTATCTCCCCGACCTGTACCGCCCCATTTACCCTGTTTACCTTTTTTGAACCATTTAGCCCATTTTTCCGTTAAAAACCAACGAAATAACCAACCTTGCCATCCATTTTACGTATGTACAATACAGCAATTGACGCAACACACGTTCCTATGTATGTTAAATGCAGGGAAAAATTGTTTAAAAACAATTCATTGGTATTGATTTTGTGCCAATTAGAAAACGGTTTTATTACTTTTACATTTAATACGCTCCAACCCTGAGAAAGTTTTGGAAAATATCCCGGACCATTCTGCTTGTACTGATCGGCCTGATCATACTGGTATGGTTGTCCATTCAAACCACCCCGGTTCAAAACTGGTTGGTAAAACAGGTCACGGGTAAACTTTCTAAAAACCTCCATGCCACGGTTCGCATCAAACACGTTGATTTCGCTTTATTCAATAAAATGGTGCTGGAAGGCACCCTGGTGAACGACCAGCACAACGATACCCTGTTGTATGCCGGCGCCGTAAAAGTGAACCTTACCGATTGGTTCTTTTTGAAAGACCGGGTTGTGCTCAGTTATATCGGGCTCGAGAATGCGCTCATTCAGTTAAAACGCAGCGACAGTACCTGGAACTACGGCTTTCTGGCCGACTATTTCAGCAGCCCGCAAAAAAAGGAGCCTAAAAAGCAGGATAACATTGACCTCGACCTCGAAAAAGTAGAGTTCCGCAACGTTCAATTAAAGCAGCTGGATGGCTGGCGCGGGGAAAACATGACGCTGCAACTGGGCTCTATGGATGTGAATGCCGAGGAGATCAACCTGAAGAAACGGATAGCCCACATCAAAACCATCGATATCGACAAACCGGTTTTCGCCATTTACAACTACGATGGCAATCGGCCCGATTCGCTGCGCCCTAAGGACGACACCGCCGCCATCATAAACGACCCCAAACACCTGCGCTGGAACCCGGGCAACTGGGATATTGCCGTTACCCGCCTTACCATGAACAAGGGCACTTTCTCCAGCGATGTACATACTGACAGACAGCCCTATAAATATTTCGACGGTAACCACATTCTGTTTGCCGATATCAATGCCACTTTCGACAAAGTAGCGTTGAAACAGGATACCCTTACCACTATTTTACGGCTTTCAACCAAAGAACGCAGTGGGTTTGTTGTTAAAAAACTCGATGCCAGGGTTAAATGGCATCCGGAAGCCATGGAATTTGCCCGGCTCGATATTCAAACCAATCGAAGCCATTTGCAGAACTTCTTTGCCATGCGTTACGTCACCTTCGACGACATGAGCGACTTTACCGACAAAGTGCGCATGGATGGTGACATGACGAATGCCGTAATAAACAGTGATGATATTGCCTACTTTGCGCCCGAACTGCAAAACTGGAAAAAAGAGATCCGGCTAACCGGTAAAGTAAAAGGTACCGTTGAAAACCTGACGGCCCGCAAACTGGTTATTGAAGCCGGAAAGGATACCTACCTCAATGGAAATATCCGCCTGAACAGTATGACCAATTTCGATAAATTCTATATCGACTTTGAAGCAAATGAGTTTCGAACTACTTACCGTGATGCTGTCACGTTTATTCCTGATTTGAAAGACATACAACAACCGCGACTCGATAAACTCGAATTCCTGCGCTTCAAGGGTAATTTCACCGGCTTTATAAAAGACTTTGTAACCTTTGGTACCCTTGAAACCAAACTGGGTGTGGTGGTAACCGACGTAAACATGAAATTCCCCGACAATGCGCCAACCATTTACACGGGCGGCATTGAAACCAGGTCTTTTGCCCTGGGTGAATTTCTGGATGCGCCCCAGGTACGAATCATCAACTTCAAAGGTTCGGTAAACGGTCATGGATTGAGATCATCTACCCTCAATGCCAAACTCGACGGCTTTATACGCTCGCTCGATGTAAATAATTACAACTACCAGAACATTGTAGTAAAAGGAACGGTGGCCAAACGCCTGTTCAATGGGGAAGTGATCAGTAATGATCCCAACTTAATGGCCCGCCTCAACGGATTGATCGACTTTAGCAAGCAGGTTCCTACTTTTAATTTCGATGCCGAAATAAGCAAAGCCGACCTGCATAATATAAAACTTACCAACGACAGTATTGAAGTAAAAGGTAAGTTCAGGATGAACTTTACCGGCAGTAATATCGACAACTTTCTGGGTACCGCCCGCATTTACGAAGCCTCCGTGCTGAAGAACAGCAAACCCATAGCCTTCGATTCACTGAGTATTGAATCGAAGGCTATGGGCACTAACAAAGTGATCACGGTGGTAAGTAATGAGTTTGATGGCGCGCTGGTAGGTGAATTCTCTATCAAAGACCTGCCAGATGCAGTAAGATCGTTCCTGAATAAATACTATCCCAGCTACGTTAAACCTTCGCACAAGGAACTGAAGAATGAGAACTTCAGCTTTGTTTTCACCACCAAAAAAGTGGATGAATACATGAGCTTTATCGATAAAAATCTTACCGGGTTCAACTACAGCACCGTTTCCGGTCGTATCAACAGCAAGGAAAACCTGCTCGATCTGAATGCAGAAGTGCCGCAGTTCGGTTATAAAAACATTCTTTTCTATAACCTGAACCTGAAAGGTGTCGGCAATTACGATACCCTGGCCCTCACGAGTTCTATCGCAGATGTGTACATCAACGATAGCCTCCATTTTCCCGGAACCGATTTGCGTGTACGGTCGGCAAACGATATGTCGGTGGTGCAATTAAAAACAGCCGCCAACCAAACACTTAACTCGGCCGACCTGGCAGCCCGGATGCAAACCATGCCTTCCGGGGTACGCATCACCTTCAATGAATCGAACTTCGACGTAAATGGTAAAAACTGGACCATTGAAAAGAATGGAGAGCTTGTATTGAGTAAGGAACTCGTATCGGCCGATGGCGTAAAGATTTACAATGGCCAGCAGGAAATACTGGTAACCACTCATCCTTCTGACGAAGGCAACACCAACGATATAAAAGTTGAGCTTACCAAGGTGAACATTGGTGACTTTGCTCCTTATGTAGTGCCCGATAATCGCCTCGAAGGGTTGTTGACCGCCGATGTAGACATCATTGACCCCTTTGGCAAACTGCTGGTCGACATGCATGGCGATGCCGAACAGTTCCGGCTCGACAACGACTCCATTGGTAAGTTGAAATTAACGGCCAGCTATAGTAAACGCACCGGCAAAGTGAACTTTGGCACGCTTTCAGAAAACGATAAATACAATTTCGATGTTAAAGGCTTGTACGATCTGTCAGATTCAGCCAGTACAGCCCCATTGGATATAACGAGCAACTTCAGGGACACAAAGATCAACCTGCTCGATAAATACCTGAACGATGTATTTACCAATCTGAGTGGATATGCTACCGGCCAGCTGCGCATTGTGGGCCCGCCCAACAACCTGAAATACCTCGGCCGCATGCAACTGCGCGATGGGGAATTGCGGGTGATCTATACTAACGTATTGTACAAAATACCATCGGCGGTTTTTGATTTTAAAGATGGCGCCATCGACTTTGGCTCATTTGCCTTTAAAGATGAATTTGGCAATACCGGCCATATTTCCAAAGGCGTTTTACATCACCAGGCCTTTGA
>JAJKIL010000456.1 GCA_021154515.1 Niastella sp.
ACGCTTTATTTAAATACAGTTGCGTTTAGCGACAACGTATACGGTATCAGAAATGCCTCCAGCACCTTTTTTCAGAAAGAGCCGTCAGAGCTGAGCACTTCAGAGGCAGCTGTACTGGTGGGCATGTTAAACGGACCCCAGTTGTATAACCCACGCAGGTTTCCCGAAAGAGCAAAAACCAGAAGAAATTGGGTGCTGCACCAAATGGTTAGAAGTGGTTTTATTACCGAACCACAGGCCAGTGCCCTGGGCAAGGAACCCATAAAACTGAATTACAGAAAACTGAATGAAAACACCGGCCTCGCGCCTTACTTCCGCGCGGTATTGGGTGAGGAATTAAAAAGGTGGTGTAAAGACCATGAAAACCCAGCTACCGGTAAGCCTTATAATATTTATAAAGATGGCTTGAAAATTTATACAACCATCAATCCGGTATTGCAGCAGTATGCGGAGCAAGCGGTTGCCCGTCACATTCCTTACATGCAAAAAATACTGAACGCCCAAAAGAACATCAAGAATGGTTCAGTATGGAAAGAACATGAGAATATACTGGAAGCATCCATGAAACAAAGCGATCGTTGGAAGAACATGAAAAAGGAAGGCAAGAGCGATGATGAGATCCGCCAAAGTTTCAAGGAACCAACCAAAATGACAGTCTTTGCGTGGAACGATAAACATGAACTGGATACCCTGATGACGCCGTACGACAGTATTAAATACTGCCGTCAAATGTTACAGGCCGGTTTCCTGGCCATGGACCCGCAAACAGGCGCCATCAAAGCCTGGGTGGGTGGTGTTGATTTTAAAACTTTCAAATTCGATCATGCGAATATTGGCACCAAACGCCAGGTAGGTAGTACTATTAAACCTTTGTTGTATGGACTGGCCATCAATGACGGTGGTTTTAACCCCTCCACACCGGTGGAAGACGTACAGCAAAACTTTGAAGGTTTTGGTCCGGTACCAGCTACCAATGCATCGTGCTCAAACCAAACCATGCCCATGGCCGAAGCGCTGGCCCAGTCACGTAACTGTGCTACTGCCTATATCATGAAAAACATGGGTAATAAGGGCAATGACGCCGCCGTGCGGTTTGTCAATTTCCTGAAAACCTGTGGCGTTACCACTGAAATAGAACCGGTGCCCGCTATTTGTTTGGGTAGCGGTGAAATTTCGCTGTACGAAATGGTGCAGGCATACAGCATGTTCCCTGCTGGGGGATTTTCTGTGAAACCCATGTACATAACCCGTATTGAAGATAAAAACGGTAATCCCTTACAGACATATACTTCAGAACGCAAAGAAGTGATCAGCGCCTCCACTGCATACAATGTAATTACTATGATGCAGGGCGTAATTAATCACGGTACCGGTAAACGCACAGCCAGCTATGGCATCAATATCGCCAACGTGGCCGGTAAAACCGGTACCACCAACGATAACAGTGATGCCTGGTTTATGGGTTACACGCCGCAATTATTGTGTGGGGTATGGACGGGTTGTGATGATCGTTTTATCCGTTTCAGCAGCACGGCTGTTGGTCAGGGTTCTTCAGTGGCATTGCCGGTTTGGGCATACTTTTATTCAAACTGTTTAAAAGACAAGAGCACCGGGCTGGATGCCAAACATCTTTTTGTAAAACCGCAGGGAATGGTTATGGACTCAATTCCAGACTGGTCTAAGAAAGGTAATGTTGGCAGTGGCGAAGCTGAAAACACAAAACCCGACAGCTCCGCGAATAGTGGATATTAAAGTTTAACATATTAAGTTATTAAGGGCTGACTAAAAATTTTTAGTCGGCCCTTTTTCTTTTAAATTGCTGATCGTTACATCTGAAAATTAATTCACACCTGCATGCGTCATTTATTATTGTCAGTCACTCTGCTTTTTTCAATCACTGGTTTTGCACAATCCCAATCGTTATTTGATCCGGCAGAAACATTTGCCCCGGGATTTTATCCCAATAAAAGCAGCCCCATACGATCGGCCAATGGTGCACCCAGCTATGCTTACTGGCAAAACCGGGCCGATTATACCCTGCAGGCCACCATCGATACAATGAAACAGCAACTTACGGGTTATGCTGTTATCCGCTATACCAATAACAGTCCAGATTCCTTATCGTCTTTATGGTTGCAGCTCGATCAGAATACTTATCAAAAAGGCGCACGCAGCAATTATTTAACCGATCAGCAACCGCAGGAGTTTACAACCGGTTATTCCATTGACGAAGCACAAATTCAGCAAGACGCAAAAGTTTCCACTGCCAATTATATTATTACTGACACGCGCATGCAGATCAGGCTTGGTAAAGCACTGCCGGCAAAAACCGGCACCATTACCATTCGCATAAAATATCATTACTCCATTCCCGGCGCTTTTGGCGGCCGCACCGATTATGTAAAAACAAAAAATGGCACCATTTACGAAATTGCCCAATGGTATCCGCGCATGTGCGTGTATGATGACCTGGTTGGCTGGAACACCCTGCCATTCTTAGGCAGCGGCGAATTTTATTGCGAGTATGGCAATTTTGATTACAGCGTAACTGTCCCATGGAATATAATAGTGGCAGGTGCAGGTGAATTACAAAACCCTACGGAAGTACTTACATCAAAGCAAATTGAACGATTGGCAGCAGCCCGCAACAGTGACAAAACGGTTATCATCAGGTCTGCAGCAGAAATTACCGACCCGCACAGCCGGCCGGTACAAAAAAGCAATCTGACCTGGCGTTTTAAAATGAACAATACGCGCGATGTGGCTTTTGGCGCTTCTGCCGCTTTTATATGGGATGCCGCCAGGATAAATTTACTCAACGGCAAAAAATGTATGGCCATGTCGGTATTTCCTGTTGAAAGCGATGGCAACGAAGCCTGGGGCCGTTCAACGGAATACCTGAAAGCTTCTATTGAACATTTTTCTGAAACCTGGTTTGTGTATCCCTATCCTACGGCTATCAATGAAGCCGGTATTGCGGGCGGCATGGAATATCCGGGCATTTTGTTCGATGGCATAAATGATAAAGGAAAAGAATTATACTGGGTCACTGCCCATGAAATAGGCCACAACTGGTTCCCAATGATCGTTGGTTCAAACGAACGCAGTCATGCCTGGATGGATGAAGGCTTTAATACCTTTATCGATCTGTACGCATCGGATGTTTTCAACAAAGGCGAGTACGCGCCCAAACGCGACAGCGAGTATGCGCCCGGCGGTGGCAATCCGGCTGATGAAATATTGCCTTATTTAAGCGATCCCAAAGCGCCTTCCATGATGATGGGGGCTGATGCCATTCCGGAAACCTATCGCCATCCTATCAGTTATTTCAAACCTGCTTTTGGTTTGTACCTCTTGCGGGAATACATTCTGGGAAAAGACCGGTTTGACTATGCTTTCAAACGCTATATTCACAACTGGGCATTCAAACATCCATCGCCTGAGGACTTTTTTCATACCATGGATAATGAAAGCGGTGAAGACCTCACCTGGTTCTGGCGCGAATGGTTTATTAACAACTGGTCGCTCGACCAGGCATTACAGCAGGTAACCGAGGCCGGTAATGCGGCAAAGATCACCATTGCCAACCTTAATAAAATGGTTATGCCGGTAGTTATTCAGTTAACTTTCAACAATGGAACAACCCAGCGCCTGCAATTGCCGGTTGAAACCTGGTTTCAACATTCCAGCTATACTGTATCGGTTCCGGTTTCGGCAGCCATTACAATGGTTACCATCGATCCGGACCATATGCTGCCAGATGCCAACCGTCAAAATAATGTATGGAAAGCGCAATAAATTACCTTTGTTATAAATACCCGGCAGCATGATGAGCCTGACTGAGAAAATATTATTCCTTGCCTTTGGCTTTCTGGTCATCATTTTTATTTCAGTTGCTTACCTGAATAAAACCGATGCGCTGAAAATGCTGAAAGATAAATATGAAGCGGCCCTGGCAGGTGACGACAGGGAAGCTGCTATTGCAGCCGGTCAGGCTTATTATCGTTCTTTACGCGGGGGTGAATTGATGATTGAAGATGAAAGGGCGATACTCAGGGATGTGGCTCACATTCCTGAACCTGAAAATTTGGAAAAGGGACCACTGGACGTTTAATTACTCCGGCACCTCATTTAGCTTTACGCCGCACCCAACATATGTAGCACCGTTATACTTCGCTTCCACCTTATATTCATACCAGTTATCACTCATGCCATCGCTGCAAAACTGTGGAGTTATAATTATTTGCATGCCACCCGCACCGGTTTCCGTATTATATATGTACTGCCCGTTTTGCTGGATGGCTGCCACATAGGGAAAAACAACGGGCTGGGTGCTATCAACCTGCAAAAAACTGATCTGTTTATCTTTATCAATTTCCATTAGCCAGAATGGTTCATTACCCAGGGCAAAAAAATCTATCCCTGCGGCTTTCTTCTCCATCCAGGCAATATTATCGGCGCCAATTATTGTACGGCTGAGATAAGTATTTGAATAAAGCGCCACCGGTGCGCCGGTCAAACCCACTTCTTTCAACCCTTTATTGGTAACAGCAAAACGTTTTACAAGGGCATTATTAACTAACAGTTGTAATTGATCGTTAGTGGTTAACCACCTGCCTTCTGATTCCTGTGGTGGCAGTTCCCTTCCGTTAAATTCATCTTTCAGGTGAAAGGTATGGTCGGCTAATAATAAAACTTTCCTGGTGATATTGCTGCAATCATTACAGGGTATTAAACCGGTATAATAACCCGGTACAAAAGTGGTGGGTGTGTCGGTATCATCCGTGTCAATGTCGCGTAGGGAAAATAGTGTATCGATTGTGGTAGTAGTATCCGCCGGGGATGGTACGGGTACTGGTGAAGGATCATTGCAGGCTATAATAACCAGCATAAACAGGCCAAAACAGGATCTCATTGTTATTTATTTTCCAAAGGGATGGTTTACCGGAAAGTGAAGCTTATCCCTACAAAGAATGGGCCGTTATTATTAAAACAAAGAAAAAGGGTACGGATCTTTGTAATTTGCCCTTCGGTAATTAAGGACCCATCCTGCTTAGCTTGCTTTGCCTTTGTGTTCCCAAAATTCTTTAACAATCCTGCCATCTGTCATTTGGCGGAGCCGTCGCGTAAAGCGTTCCCCTTTTATACAACCGGTATTGTCCTTACGGCCAAGGACCAATACAATGGCATCACCTTCCCTATCGGTTTTAAATGCCAGATCGTAGTGATTGCAATGCGTTTCAATAAAAGAAGATGGTTGGTACTTCTTGCGTAAAATTTTTAAAACAGGTTCTTCCAGCTCCATAGTTCTAATTTTTAAACATGAGCAAATATTGATTTTTCATTTCCATAGTTGGGGGGCCTGCTTCATTACCATAATTTGTAGCCTTATCTATTGGGTTCAGAACGTTCGGGGAAAGTTGCTATTTGCTTTTAAGCATGTAAGGGTTTGCATTACTACAACGGATGGTCCAACAGTTACATAGACACGAAATCTCTTTACTAAAAATGTTAAGCAATAGTTATTTAAAACGGCTAAAATAATGATGCCAATGCCTTGCACATATTGCGAACCTAAATGTGCAGTCATTTTTTCGCACATATCCTAAAACGTGGCATATGTTATACAAATCAGGGTGGATCCGAATGAATAAGGTGGGTAGTTTATTGGGCACACATTGCCCTGGACGCATTTAATGGAAGCACGGAACATCGATAGCTTTCAAAATTATAGCAGGTATAAGTATCAATATATTCTCTGGAGAATACCATCTGTTTCAGACGGCAAATGCCATACAGCGTTTTAAAGTTACAACTTTACAATTAAAAAAATACCAATCAGCTATTAAGTTTGGCCATAGCGGACAACATTTTATCAAAAATCAATTGGATGTTTGGTAATAAGCAAGTTAGCCAGTCGTTATTTTCATTTTTATGGTGCACACACATTAAAAAATACGTACTTTAATAACTCATGGACTATCTGAAGAAGTATAAGAGCTTTTTATACAGTTATTACCTTAGCTCCGGCGTACGTATTACAGCTGGGGTGGTTTTGCCCGCACTTATTTTTAGCTATTTCGATATGCTGTCACAAGGGGTGGCCGTATCCCTGGGCGCCATGTGCGTAAGTGGTACCGATAATCCTGGTCCTATTCATCACCGGCG
>JAJKIL010000457.1 GCA_021154515.1 Niastella sp.
GCCAGTAAGTTGCGAAATGCGGTTATCATTTGGTTAGTAGAAAGGATCATTATTTTTTAACCATTCAATTTTTCAATATGAACAATATCGTCAATCGCATGCAGGGTACCACCCCGAAGTTTTTCAAAATACTTCGCAACATCGGCGTAACGCTGGCGGCAGTAAGTGCAGCGGTGTTTACATCCCCTGTAAATCTGCCAACGATCGTTACCGACATTGCAGGTTATTTGGCAGTAGCCGGTAGCGTAATGGGTGCCGTAAGTCAAACGGCGGTGCTCAATGAAGATGAATAATTAACGCGTGTTTTTACAAAAAAGTCCCCCTGGTTGAGTAGGGGGACTCTTTTTTCAATCATATTTAAATACTAAAAACAATGAGAATAGATACAAGTAAACTACTGACCAATGCTCAAATCAATGATTTGGCTGTTAAGAGTGGCTACGAATACCGGGTTTTGAAGTCAATTATCCAGGTTGAAAGCGGTCAGCACGGATTCGATCCGGTTACCGGAAAAATTATTATCCAGTTTGAACCAGCATGGTTTAGACGGCAATACAAAAACTGGACGGCAGTAACCACCCATACAAACTGGCAAAGCAATAAAGTAGGCAATCAGGCTGCCGAGTGGAAAGCCTTTAACAGTGCGTTTGCCGTAAGTGCTGATGCTGCTATGAAAAGTACATCGATCGGCATGATGCAGCTAATGGGTTTTCATTACGCTACAACAGGATTTAAAACAGTGGGCCAGATGTGGGATTACGCAAAAGAGAGTGAATATAACCAGGTATTGCTTGCTATTAAATGGATTAAAACCGTGGCGCCTCTCGACCTGGCCATCAAAAATAAGGACTGGAAAAAAATAGCCTATTACTATAATGGAGCAAATTACCTGGCGTTTCGCTATGACTCCCGGCTCCTTGCTGCCTACAGGCTTACCAGAGATTATTTACAAACAGATTAGTTATTCAACAATGCTTGAGCTGATAACATTATTACTGTCTCGTTATTTACTGTATTTGTAATCCGTCTCTTTGGGTATTGGAGATATTTCATATTTTATATTCCATTCCTTGATGTGTTCTAAAATGGGCAAAAATGCCAAACCCTTATCAGACAACCTGTATTCCACTCTGGGCGGTAGTTCCTTATAGGCCAATCTTTCCAATAGTCCATCTTCTTCCAACTCTTTTAATTGTTCGGTTAGTACTTTCCTTGATATGTGTGGCACTATAGCGTCTAACTGGCCAAATCGAATGGTACGGGTGCCAATGACATTGATAATGATCGGCTTCCATTTATTACCAATCATGCCAATAGCTCTCGTAAATGGGCAATTTGAATT
This sequence comes from Niastella sp., assembly GCA_021154515.1. GTDB lineage: Bacteria > Bacteroidota > Bacteroidia > Chitinophagales > Chitinophagaceae > Niastella. The sequence goes on from JAJKIL010000457.1 coordinate 1,343, forward strand.
GCAAAAGTTGTCGTCTCTCATGTTTTAAGATTTGTAGTTACCTGATGGTAACCAGAATACACTTCAATGGTTACAAATATAAACTATCAATGGTAACTTTGTGAAACAAATTCAAAAGTGATTCAAAATGAATAGATTAAGAGACAAAGTAGCAGTTATTACAGGTGGTAACAGTGGTATCGGATATGGTATTGCTCAGGAATTTAAAAATGAAGGTGCTAAAGGAGTTATTGTCGGCAGAAATCAGAAAACGTTGGATAGTTCTGTGGCTAAGCTTGGCGATAACTTTATAGCCATAAATGCCGATGTAACCAACATTGCTGACCTGGAAAGGGTGTTTGCAGCAGCAGCTGAAAAATTCGGTAAAATAGACATTGTTGTAGCCAATGCGGGTGCCGGAGCTGTAGGAACTGTAGCAAGTATAGGGGAAGCCGACTTTGACCAGGCAATTGATCTGAACCTAAAAAGTGTCTACTTCACTGTTCAAAAAGCATTGCCGTATATGAATGATGGTGGTTCTATTATTCTGATCGGGTCAAATGCAGCGCACCGGGCATATGCGAATTTTACGCTTTATGGTGCTGCAAAAGCAGCCGTGATCTATTTAGCGAAAGCATTTTCAAGCGACCTTTTAGATAGGAAGATCAGGGCAAATGTAATCACACCAGGTACAACAGATACACCAGCATTTGACAAGTTTGTTCCCGCAGAACAAATGGAAGCAGTAAAAAAACACTTTGCAGATCAAATGCCGATAGGCCGAATCGGGCAACCATCTGACATTGGCAAAACAGCGGTTTTCCTGGCCTCGGATGATTCTTCGTTTATGCTGGGGGCCGAACTCCTGGTGGATGGTGGTATGACTTATCTGTCTAAATAATTGACCCCTACGCTGGTGCGGGTTTATATGCGTGCCATTAAATCATTAAAAAATTTTAAAAATGAATCAATCAAAAAACAATGTAGCGAGCTACGCAATTATCGGCTTTGGCAAGATCGGCCAGGCTTTGGCCAGGGCGTTTGCCCGCAAAAATATCGAAGTATCTGTTGCGACCACGCGCAAACCGGAAAGCTTTGCGCCCGCGGCGGCCGCGATCGGACCGGAAATCATTCCCACTACACTCGCGGAAGCTGTCAAGGCCGACATCATCTTTCTGGCGGTGCGTTTTGCATCGCACCCGGATGTGGCAAAGGTGCTGCCCACCTGGCAGGGGAAGACCATTGTCGATGTGACAAATGCCTACGGCGTGCCCGCTGAGCAAATGGAAGGACTGCCTTCTGCCCAATTCGTTGCGCAGGCCTTTACTGGCGGTAAACTGGTTAAAGGCTTCAACCATCTGGGCGCTGCTATTCTTGACCAGGATCCGGCCGTACACGGTGGCAAAAGAGTGGTATTTCTGGCAAGCGACGATGAGGGCGCAGCAACGGAGATCGGTGCGCTGGCGGAAAAGCTTGGTTTCGCACCGATCCAACTGGGTGGGCTATCGGAAGGTGGACTGCTCGTGCAGGCGCGCGGAAACAACTGGGGTCATTTGATCTTTAAAGACCTGATCAGGTTCAACTAATGAATCGTAGACGCAAATTTCGATGAGATCCTGCCTCGTTGACATTACGACAGATTAATTAAAGCATCAGATTTTCTGCTTTTGTGCCGTTAGCAAGCCCATTTGAGGGTTGTATTTTGACATTCGTTAAAAGTCAACTCAAGTTTGTCCGTCCACAATGCCAATAGAACTGTCAAGAGTATTAAGTTGACAGTTAGTGCGGACATGACGTTTTATCCTTAATAGTATAGAGCAAAACCATTTCTTGTTTTCCTTTCAGAGAGATCTCTCCCAAAGCAGTCTGCTGGTATTCATTACTTAGCTGCATCCGTTCAAGTAGTTCAGCAGATAAGAGAATATTTACATCAAAATTATTACACTGCCCCTCTATCCGGGAAGTAGTATTCAGTACATCTCCTGAATAAACAATATCCTTTTTTATAACGCCTATCTCCCCCACAGTGGCCTCTCCAATATGCAGACCGGCCTTAAAAGAAGGCAGCAGGTCATATTCACGGATATAGTGTTCTTTTCTTTCTTCTATTGCACGCTGGATGCTAAAGAAGCATAATAGACAATTATTGCCTGCCAGTCCTTTTTCAACTGGCCAGCTTACCACCACTTCATCACCAACATACTGGTATATTTCACCCTTGCTGTTCAAGATCGGTTCGGTCATATCATTATAGATCTCTTTTAGCAGCATAAAGAATTTTTTGCTGTTCATCTTTTCGGCAATAGTTGTTGAAGACCTCAGATCGAGAAACATAAATATCCTTTCTTCCTGTCGTGGATGATAATACTTGCCGGTAATGAACTTCCATAATATGCCGGGACCAAACTTATCATTCACCTGGAGCATGAACTGCGTACAGGAAACTAAAAGGCCAAATAAAAAAACATTAATAAAAAAAGAAGGAGAAAAGATGTTGAAAAGTACATTATCAATTGACTTTGACAAGGCAGCAGAAAAAGGCATCTGAAAAGAAAAATAAACGACATCAATGATAAGCAATCCAATGACAGCCAGACCCACGTAGGTAATGATAAACAGGAACCCTGAATTGATGACCCCGAAAGCAAATGACTTTCTCCGGTAATGCGAACCCATTTTGAATACCAAAACGTATCCCGCTACTAAACCGCCGAGTAGTGCAAAAATGATAGAACCTGTAAATTCACCCCAGAAGGGAAATGAACCCGATAGTCTTTTCAGTGTAAGCAAGTCATAAATAAAAAAATATTGGTTGAGAAAGGAAACGCAGCCGAATGCTGTCCAGCATAGCGTTATTATCCAAACTGTTTGTATTTTTTTTCGCAGCCCGGTTTTGTATTTCATGTATTAAACTTCATGCTTCAAAATAGGAAAGCAAAAGTGAATACAATTTAGTCTTTATAATCTGAAAATGTTCCTGGAATGGTAATGTCTTTTCTTTTGTAAAGGGCGCTTTTATGGAAGGAATGGGTATACGTTTAGAGTTCCTGCAATCTGCCGATGCTTTCTGGATTGCAAATATTTTTTAGCAATTGATCTTTCAATTTGTATTCATTTATATTTATTTTTAATACTATTTACATCTCCAGATTTCTTCTGTTTAATTTCTGTTAACAATCCATTTGATCTTCATTGACAAGTTTGCAAACGGCAACCGGTTAATTTAGTTAGCTATAAGATTCAATCAAAACTACTGCTATGACTAAATTAACAGGGGGAGGCAGAATTGCCTGTTACAAGGTTATTCTGTCTGTCCAATTACTATTGCTATTTGGGATACAGCATGCCTTTTCCCAGATAGCACCGGCGGCAAACAGCGTTATTGTTTCCGGTGTTATTAAAGACGGTGGTGATGGTAAGCCATTAGGCGCCGTGACCATTGAAATAGCCGGCACCAAACATGGCGATATGTCCAATGAAGATGGTAAATTTCTCATCCACGCAACACCGGGCGCAACACTCACCTTCCGGTCCGTAGGTTATCTCCCAAAAGACCTTAAAGTTACAGGAACACTCACCAACCTGATCATCACGTTAAAGCAGGACCCCAAAGAGATGAAAGATGTAGTGGTCATCGGGTACCAGAGTCTTGCCCGGCGCAATGTCAGCGCCGCTGTTACATCCCTTGATCCAAAGACCATTGCAGATGTACCATCCCCTACCCTGGACGGCTTGTTGCAGGGACGGGTGGCAGGTGTTAACGTACAGAACTTCTCCGGTGAGCCCGGCATTCGCAGTACGGTTGTTGTGAGAGGTAATACGTCTGTTAGCAGGTCAGTCAACAATGATCCCACCACTGCCGCAGGTAAGGCCAGTCTGGCCAGAGCGGTAAGTGGTCCGCTGTATGTTATTGATGGCGTTCCCCAGGCTACGGATGACATTGCCGCCATTAATTATGGCAATGGTACCAATACAGATGTACTGGCAGGCATTCCTGTTAGTGATATTGAATCTATTGATATCCTGAAAGACGCTTCGGCCTCCGCCATTTACGGATCCCGCGGCGCCGGTGGCGTTATTATCATCAAAACCAAAAAAGGTACACCAGGCAGGCTGCGCATCAACTTCAGTACATACCACGGTATTACTGAAAGACCAACATTGGACAAAGTATACATGGGGGCAGAAGAAACCCGTGCCAAGATGGACCTTATCAATCATTATGGTCCCTATAACAGTTTAACGGATCTGCCCCTAATCCTGACAGATACATTGAACCCGGCCTTTAACAATGCCAATGATTACCGTGGGGGTATGTTCCAGACCGGGTTGGTAGATAACGTAGACCTGTCAGTAAGCGGCGGCAGCGATATTGTCAATTACCGTTACGGCCTGAATTACTATAATGAAAAAGGCATCATTAAAAAATCCGGGCTGCAGCGCTATAGTTTTAACAGCAATACGAGCGTAAAGCTGTCATCCAGGCTGACCGTTAACACGCAGATCCGCTTCAGCCATCTTAACCGCCCCCGTTCTCTGAATGATATTACCGGCGGTTATGGTCCTTTCAATGGCGGTTACTATGCCTCCAGCAGGCTGCCGGCTTCTACCTTGTACCTGAGCCCTACCAGCCGGGATTTTATCTTTGGTAATGCCAGTAACCAGACAGATGCCAACACCAATAACAGTCTTACCATCAGCCCCAGCATTGACTGGAAGATCTCCAATAAGTTAGCCTTTAATACAGTGATCTCCTTCCAAACGGCCAACAGCCGGCGGGATACTTATTCACCAGGCAAATACAGGCAAAGTGGCGTGGGCTATGCTGTTAGCTTTGCGGACAATTCCGCCAATTACCTGATGAGCAACACCCTGATTTATACCACAGCCATTGGTAATAACCACCATTTGAATTTCCTGCTGGGTCAGAATACGGAGTTCCATCAATACCGCTCAACAGATGTTGAGACAGATGGTATTCCCAATGACCAGGTAGCCGTAGTTAATATCCTGAATAAAAATCAATCATCCGGCTTTTCTGATCTGATTGAAAGCGGGATCCAGTCCGGCTTTTTCAGGTTGAACTATGATTTTAAAGGCCGTTATCTTTTCTCCGGAGTATTCAATGCGGATGCGTCATCTAAATTCGGTAGCAATAACCGTGTAGGTTATTTCCCGTCTGTGTCTGCAGGCTGGATTGTCAGTGAAGAGCCCTTCATGGATGGCTTTTCAGGCTGGCTCAGCATGTTGAAGATCAGAGTTAGCTTTGGCGTTACGGGCCGTCAACCGGATGATGGAAACAACTATTTGTCCTATAATACTTACACTATTGGCGCTGGTAGTTTTGCGGGCAGCAACAATCCTGCTAACAACCAGAATATTTCTTTTACCTATAATGGCGTACCGGCTATTTCACCCAATTTTTCAGCCGGTTTGGCCAACAAGAACCTTACCTGGGAACATTCGCAGGAAGCCAACCTTGGTATTGATATCAATATCCTGAACGGCCGGTTCAACCTGGTTACGGATCTGTATGTACGCAATACCAAACAGGGTATCTTCTCGCTGGTGTTGCCTGTTACTACCGGGTTCTCTACTATTACCACCAATGCCATTGGTACACGCAACTCAGGTATAGAAACCCAGTTATCTGCACACTGGTTCAAACCAGCCAATAAATTCCAGTGGTCAACTGATTTTAACTTTGCCTGCAATAAGAATATGGTCACGTCTCTGCCCAATGGCGGCAGGGATATTGTTGTTAACCAGGGCGCAACCAGTTACCTGCTCAGGCAAGGCCATCCCATCAATGAATACTTCCTGTTCAAGGCAACGGGTGTTTATAAAACTGACAAGGATGTTCCCTTTAACCCGCTCACAGGTGCCGTGCTCAATTTTTACGGCTATCCTTTCAGAGGTGGAGATCCTATCTGGAAAGACCAGAATGGAGATGGTGTATTGAATAGTACAGACTATGCACCAGCAGGCAATCCCAATCCCAAATTTACAGGCGGCTTTAACAATACCTTCAGCTATCGTAACCTCAGTCTGACCGTGTTCTGTACTTATACGCTTGGCAGGCAGATCTATAATGACTACCTGGCGGGCAGGCTTTCCGGTCTGGTGCCTACGGATGATAACGATAACAATCCTTTGCATGCCATTTCCCGCAATGCCCTTCCTGACCTGAGTGATATTAACTACTGGCGGAACCCGGGGGATAATGCTACCTACCCTTCACTCAGCTCCTTCCTGGGCACCCGTTACAAATATGCCGCAGTGAGCTCCCAATGGGTGGAGAATGGGGATTATATGCGGATCAAGACCATGACCCTGTCCTATGTATTCAACCCTTCTGTGTTGCAGCGTCTGCACCTGGGCAGGCTGAGGGTATATGGCATGGTAGACAACCTGCATATTTTCCAAAAGGCGCTGGCGCCGGATGCCGAACAGGTAGATCCTTTTGGCATCTATAACGGAAGTGGTTATCCCATTCCCAAGAAATTCACTTTAGGTCTTGATATGAGCTTATGATCATCCGTCACTTCAAAGTCATCAACATGCAAAACGCTTATATAAATAGAAAACTGGTTGCGGTATTTTTATTGGTCCTGCTTGGCAGCAGCTCCTGTAAAAAGATCCTGGACCTGCAACCACACAACGCCACCTTTACAGATGCTTATTTTAAAACCGGTCAGGATGCCAATACAGCCATTGCAGGCGCCTATGCCTTGCTGAGGAGTGTATTGCTGAACAACTATTCCTGGCATGTATATGGAGATCTGCCTTCCGGCGAATACAGTGTTGACGCCGGCCTGGATGCCTTTAATCAACCCATTTGCAATGGTCAGTTCATTGGATCGAACGTGGGACCCTGGGAATGGAACTGGCAGAATTATTACCAGGTGCTCCAGCAGGTTAACCTGATCATAGCCAGGGTGCCGGAGATACCCGTTTCAGCTTTTACCAATCCGGATCTTAAGAACCAGATCATTGGAGAGGCTTATTTTCTCCGCGCTTATGTTTATTTCTATATGAGCCGCATCTGGGGAGATGTACCGCTGAAGCTGGCGCCGGACCTGGATGTTAGCCAGGCGCAAACTATTCCCCGCTCACCGGCAACCACCGTATGGGCGCAATGCCTGGCAGATTGCCAGACAGCAGAAAGCAACCTGGTGTTTGGCTATGCAGATCTCAGTCAAAGGGCAGTCCGCGCCAACAGAGGCAGCGTCCTGGCCCTCAGAGCGCATATCCAGGCCTGGAAGCATGACTACAGCGCCTGTGAAAAAACAGCCGATACGCTTATCAGACAGGGTGGTTACCAGTTGGAAGACTCCGCACACTATGCACAGGTATTTATTGGCAAATCACGGGAAGGCATTTTTGAGATCAACGTTAACTACGGTCAAAGTGAAGGCATTGCTACGGCCGTTAATGGCGGCGGTTATCTGCCTACCCTGGCCAAGCCCTTTATTGCCAAGCAGAGCAGCCTGAACTGGCCCATCAATCATGATTATGTAATAAACCTTTATACTGATACTGCTGACATCCGTTATGCCAAATTCTTTTACCAGGCCTATACCAGCAACCAGGGGCAGACCATTAAATACTCAAATATTTACTATGCTGACGGCTCCTCTCAAAGTGATCCGCGGCAGTCCAATAACCTGAATATTTTCAGGCTGCCGGATATCCTATTGCTGCGGGCAGAAGCGCTCAATAAACTGGGCCGGGATGGAGAAGCACTGCCATTGTTAAACGCTGTTAAAGAACGGGCAGGTATTGCAGACTATACAGGCGCCGGTGGCACAGACATGGGCAGGGAAATACTGGAAGAAAGATTGCGGGAACTGTTCTTTGAAGGCCAGGCCTATTATGATCTGATCCGCACGGGGCTGTTGCTTGACTACAATGAGAATTTCAGCCCGGATCAGTATTACAATGGCGGCTGGGTATGGCCCATAGATCCGTCCATGTTCAAGGATGACTTTACATTGGTGCAAACCAAATACTGGCAAGGCAAGCTTTAACCAATAAAACTGATTAGTATGACACCGAAGATAAAAATATTAACAGCGGCTTCGGCCCTTCTGTTACTGGCCACCTTTGCCTGCAAGAAATCCTATACCATTGGTGGCAGCACCTTTGTGGCGCAGGTGAATATGAGCACCTATGACTATCTTAAGACCAACCATTTGTTTGATACGCTGGTGATGATGATTGACAAAACGGGTTTGAAGGATGAGCTCAACCAGGCGGGCACCTTCTTTGCCTTTACCAATTATTCCATAC
>JAJKIL010000458.1 GCA_021154515.1 Niastella sp.
AAGGGTGGGCGGCGTGTTTTGCGAACTCCCAGTATCCTTCGCCATCCAGGTCCACTTCGAGCTGGTGGCGTGTGAAGGCAGTAGGGAAGCGCGGGGAGCGGGCTGAGTGCAGCCAAACTTTCGATCCGTCTGCCAGGATCAGTTGATATTGATTACCCCGTGCAGTAGTGATCGTATTATATACCACTTGTACCTGTTCGTTTTTGTTGCCTGCTTTGGCGTAAGAGACCTGTCCGTTCAGGTTGATTACGGTTGCGCCACCCTGTTTGGAGATGGTGCCATTGGCAGAATCCAGCACAATGGTGCGTCCATCGGCCAGGGTAAGTGTAGCAGCATCCCGTCCCGGTGGCAGATCATGGTGTTTGGCTTTCGCCATGTCGTTATTGCGGGGCGGCGTTGTTTGTTCTTTAAATAACCAGTAATAACTACCGGCGCCGATCGCTATCAACAGCACCGCCGCCGCTGCAGCCAGGCTATAGTTTTTTCTTCTGATGGGAACAACCGGGGTCTGCGGTTCTACCATGCCGGCTGTTATATTTTTATACATCGCCTGTCTTAATGCGATCTCTTCTTCTGCAGATAGTTCAGTCGTACCTGCCATTTCCAACCGGCGGTAATATTCTTCTATCAATGTTTTTTCCGCAGGACTGGCGGTGCCATCCTGGTACTTATCCAACAACCTGAGAAATGCTTGCTTGTCCATACTACTTATATATGTACCCAATTGACAGCGCCACCCTACGCTTTGAGAAAACTTTTTTTCAGAATTTTATAACTGCTTCAAATTCAGGGTTGAACTAAAAGAACAATTATCTGAGCCTTGCGCGTTACCACCGCCCTTTCCCTTGATACTACCTTTGATATATGAATACATTACAGGAAACAAACAAAGCGGTAGTAACCCGCTTTAATAAGGAGTTCATTGAGCATGGCAACATCCAGGCTTTTGAAGAAATAGTAGCCCCCGGTTTTGTAAACCGCAGCGCCGCCACCTTGCAAATACCCGCTGGGCGCGAAGGGATCAAAGATTATATCGTAGATGTTTTGCACAAGGCATTGACAGATGTAAAGGTGGAGATCTTTGAACAGATAGCCGAAGGCGATACCGTGGTAACCCGCAAGGCGATCTCCGGGATCCAGGTAGGGGAGTTCTTAAATAATCCGCCTACGCATCAACGTATTACCATGCATTGTATTGATATTGTTAAGTTGAAGGAGGGGCAGTATGTAGAGCATTGGCGGTATGGGCAGGTTGTTAGTTGATTAGTTGATAAGTTGATCAGTTGATCAGTTAACCAGTTGACGAGTTAACAAGTTGACGAGGTAGAAGAGGGTTTGGTGGATTAAAGTAGGAGGTTGATAGGGTTGATAAGGTTGATATAGTTAATAAAGGAAACATGAGATAAGATACAGGAATTAGGAAGGTCGAAATGTTAACAGGCTGAGCAATAACGCGAGGATGCGTTTCTTCCCCTCCACCTTCGGCCGCCGAAGGCTTGCCGCAGGCGATGCCGGAGGGGGATGGGGGGAGGGCCGATTGCCGCGACGGGGCTTTCTGCCTTCTGCCATCTGCCTTCTGCCGTTTCCTCAATCCGCAAACTGCACCGAGTAAATCATGGGCAAATAATTATTAATAACCTGCCAACTTTCCCCACGATCCGGTGAAAAGAACAGGTTGCCGGTGGTAGTACCAAATACTACGGCATTGCTGTCGTTCACCAGGGCATGGCGGTAAACAATATCGAAACAACTTTCCTGTGGTAACCCATTGCGTAATTGTTTCCAGGTTTTACCGCCATCATCGGTACGGCAGATAACCAGGGCGCTCTGGATGGCCGTGCGGTTTACGTCGCTATCGGCTGGTGCAACCCAGGCCTGGTCGGGATTGTCGCCGGCAACGGCAATGGCAAAACCAAAACGGGCCGGGCCATTGGGTTCGCTAACATCTAACCAGTTTTTACCCGCATCGATACTGCGGAAGATGCCACAGTGATTCTGCTGCCACAGATAATCTGGGTTGCTGGGCGCCGCCACTACAATATGCGGGTCGAACCCGGTTTCTACAGTGGGATCGGGCAGAAAATCGGCGCTCATACCTTTATTACGAATGGCCCAGCTTTTACCGGCATCGGTAGTCTCAAACACGCCGGCGCAACTGATGCCAATGTGAATATGATCTTCATTACGTGGGTCAACTACAATGGAATGAATACCGGGCAGGTCGCGGCCACCGCCAAACCAGCCCTCTTTACGCGTAGGATGTTTCCATAACGATTCAACCAGTTGAAAGCTGTTGCCTTCATCTTCACTCACAAACAACCCGCCGGGGTCAGTGCCTATCCATAACCGTGAAATGTAGTTTTTTCCACCATGCGCCATCGACCACAAATACCGCGTGGTGGCCGGCAGGCCGTCTTTCACTTCTTCCCCTTCGGGATAAGCGGGAGCGGCCACTTCTTCCCAGCTTTTGCCCCTGTCTTTGCTTCGTTGCAATTTAACGCCCCAGTGGCCATGGTCCTGACAAGCCCACCAGGTGCCATTGCGCGGATCGGCATAAGCGATAGAAACAGGTATGCCCTCAAAAGAGCAACTTTCCATTGTCCACTTACCATTTTGAAAGCGATAGGCAATTAACCCTTTTCGTGTTCCCAATAAAAGTGTTGATCTCATATGGAAAATGTTGAATATTGAATGTACTGTTTTTAATTTCCTCATCCGCCGGATAAGGCCTGCATAATATAGATCTCGCTGTTCTCCCCGAACGGATCGCTGAGCCTTGTGCGATCTTTAATCATAACGCCGTCGATAAAAATGTTTACGTGTTGCCGCAGGCTGCCCTGGTCATCCAGCACATACTTTGTTACGCCGGGGTAATTAGCTTCTATTTCCTGCAGTACAGCCGGAATGGTTTTCCCGTTGGCTTTTGTATCCGTCAGCTTTGGAAAAAATCTTTTTAATGCGTATGTGAATTTTACTAATGCCATTTGAATGCAGCTGAAAGCTTAAGGCTGAAGGCCGAAAGCAAATACACAAATTTTACTTTTGTCTGTTGCCGCGATGTGGCCTTTGCCCTTTGCCCTTTGCCCTTTGCCCTTTTGCCCTGCTTGCTACTAAGCTAATCAATTCCTGAGTTTCAACAGAATACAATAACAAAAAGAAGATAAACCGGGAAATGGATTGGCTGAAGCTGGATTTTGGAGGAATAAATCCTTCAATTACACACATATATATAATCCAAATGTCGCCAGCGTGCAATTTGTTATTAAATTACAGGGCGGCTATGTAACAACGCTAACAGGTTATGCGTCGGAAACATACCGGTAATCTGACGTTTCATGACCCGGACACCCTTGGATTCACCCAGCGCACAGGAGGATAAGTCGCTGATCGTTGCCATACGGTCAGGGGACTATGATGCTTTTACCCTGCTCTATAATAAATACATCCAGCCTTTAACACAATACGGGTTAAAATTCATCACCGATCTGCCCGCCGTGGAAGATTGTTTGCACGATGTGTTCGTTTGGTTGTGGGCGAACCGGCAAAGGCTCGACCTGCATACTTCGGTAAAAAGCTATTTGTTCAAAGCCGTGCGCACTACGATGATGCACTGGCTGCAAAAACAAAACCGGTTACGTGGTCTGAACCCGGGCGATGAACAAGGCTATCTTTTCGAACTGCAACTGACCCCTGAAACCCGTGTGCTGCATAATGAAAACCAACGACAAGTACGACAACAGATCGAAAGCGTGTTGAGTACCCTCACCGCCAAACAAAAAGAAGTGATCTACCTGCGCTATTATGAAGGCCTGAACTTTGAAGAAATTGCCCGCAACATGAACCTCACGGTAAAAGCCTGTTATAAGTTAATGGGCCGCGCCATATCTATTCTACGCGAAAAAATTCCCGGCTCATTGGTACTGTTTATCATTTTGTTACTACTCTTTGTGTAAGAAAAATGAAAAAATAATTGTGTAGTTACATAGCTACACGTATATTTGTAGTCAAATAGCTACACAATGAACCTGCGAAGAGACGTTTTTCAGGCAATTGCCGATCCAACCAGGAGAGCCATCTTATTATTGGTGGCTACTCAATCAATGACTGCCGGCGCCATTGCGTCGAACTTCGACACAGCCCGGCCTACCGTTTCGAAACACCTGCAAATACTCACCGAATGCGAGTTGCTGGAGCAAACGCAAAACGGCCGGGAGATCTATTACCACATCAACGCCAATAAAATGAAAGAGGTAGCTGACTTTATAGAGCCATTCCGCCAAATGTGGGATGACCGTTTTAACAAGATTGAAACCATAATGAAAAAATACAAAAGCAAATAATATGGAACGCAAAACAAAGATCAATGCCGAAACCGGCAAACAGGAACTGGTGATCACCCGCGAATTTGATCTGCCATTGGACTTGCTTTTCAGAGCATATATAGATCCCGAGATCATCGAGCAATGGATGGGCACAAAAGTGCTGAAGTTCGATTGTAAAAAACACGGTAGTTACCAACTGGAAACAACCGACCCCAAAGGAAATAAACACGGGTTCAATGGCGTGATCCATGAGTTTGTGCCGGAAAAAAAGATCTCCCGCACTTTTGAAATGGAGAACACGCCGTTTGGGATCCAGCTGGAGATCTATGAGTTTGAACCCCTCACCGACGAAACCAGCAAGCTTACCATGCACGTGATCTACGAATCGGTTGAACAAAGAGACCAGGTGCTTAAACTCCCATTTGCACAAGGCATAAACATGGCCCATAACCGCATTGAAGAAGTGGTGCGTCAATTAAAATAAACAACTATGGCAACAAGCATAATGAATCCCCGGGTTGATTTCTTTTTTAAAAGTGTGAAATGGCACGATGAATATGAGCAACTGCGAATGATCGCGCTTGACATCGGACTCAAGGAAGAATTAAAATGGGGCTGTCCCTGTTACTCGGATGATAAAAAGAACATCGTACTGATACATGGGTTTAAAGATTACTGTGCGGTATTGTTCTTCAAAGGCGCTTTGTTGAAAGACCCTAAGGGTATCCTTATTCAACAAACGAAGAATGTTCAATCGGCCCGGCAGGTACGCTTTACCAATGTAAAAGAGATCGTCAAGCTGGCGCCCACGCTGAAAAAATATATTAAAGAGGCTATTCAAGTGGAAAAAGCCGGGTTGAAAGTGCCATTAAAAAAGACAACCGACTATGCCGTTCCGCAGGAATTTCGAATGAAATTAGATAAAATGCCTGCGCTGAAAAGAGCATTTGCAGCATTAACACCCGGACGCCAACGAGCTTATATCTTTTATTTTTCTCAACCCAAGCAAGCCAAAACCCGCGAGGCGAGGGTAGAGAAATACCTGCAACAGATCCTTAGTGGAAAAGGACTGGATGATTAATTAACCCTAAAAAACGAATCAACATGGAACAGATAAAAAGCAGATCAGCAAAAAGAAACAGGATCATCTATTGGATAGCCACACTGTGGTTGGCATTGGGAATGACAGCAACCGGCATAGTACAATTGATCCGGAATAAGGATGAGGTTGCCATGTTCAATCGGTTAGGTTATCCCATGTATTTACTGTTAATAATCGGGGTGTGGAAATTGCTGGGCGTGATAGCCGTACTGGCGCCTAAATTTCCATTGGTAAAAGAATGGGCCTATGCCGGCTTTTTCTTTGTGATGACTGGCGCTGTTATTTCTCATCTGGCTATTAATGACGCCCCAAAAGAATTGTTTGGTCCCATTTTGTTAATAGTGCTCACCATTATTTCCTGGTATTTCAGACCAGCCAACAGAAGGCTCATCCCACTTAATAATTAACAACATGAAACGTCCATCCCGATAACATCGGGATGGTAAGTTCCATCTGGCCAAAACTCAATAAATATTTTCAGATGAAAGAAACAAAAAAGGAGCTGTCGCCGGCACAACGTACCGATTTACTCCATGTGTTGAAAACCCGTTTTGAAAAGAACAAAAACCGCCACAAAGGAATAGAGTGGGCCGATGTGCAGGCAAAGCTGGAAACTGATCCAAAAAAAATGTGGATCCTCGACGATATGGAACACACAGGCGGCGAACCTGATGTCGTGGGCTATGATAAAAAAACGGATGAATACATATTCTTCGATTGTTCCGCCGAAAGTCCCAAAGGCCGTAGAAGTCTTTGTTACGATCGCAAAGCATTGGATGCAAGAAAGGAAAATAAGCCCAAAGACAGTGCGATGGATATGGCCGCCGCCATGGGTATTGAATTGCTTACCGAAGAACAATACCGCTCACTGCAGCAACTGGGAGAATTTGACACCAAAACCTCCAGCTGGATAGTTACTCCACCCGACATCCGGCAACTCGGCGGCGCCATCTTTGGCGACCGGCGATATAATACGGTGTTCATTTATCACAATGGAGCTGATTCTTATTATGTGGCCCGGGGATTCAGAGGGGCATTGAGAGTTTAAAGTTCAGGTTTTTTAGTTTGTTAGTTCTTTATATACGAAAAACAAATATTTAAGTTTTTTTCTCTTCCATGGGGTAATTTCTCACGTGACCTCCTCTTATATAAAAGACCCGCGCGGTGATTTTTGATGCGAGCTTGCAAATAATAGTAAAACCATCATTAAATCAGTCACATGAGAAAATTAATATATGCCATGCAGATGGTAGCTATGCTATTTCTGCTGAAAAATATGGCTACCGCGCAGGGTATTTTAAAAGGTAAAATAACCAGCGAAAGTGGAGAGCCGTTGGCCAATGCATCCATTATTGTCGGTAGTAATAAAGGCGGTACTGCCACCGATTCAACGGGGGAATACCGCCTTTCTTTACCTTCAGGCACCCACAAAGTGGTTATCACCAGTGTTGGATTTAACCCATATTCTTTGACGGTTAAGATCGATAATTCCACTGTTACCCGGGATATAGTCCTGCAATTTGCCATTGCCGACCTCAGCGAAGTAGTGGTGGCAGTAGGCAGCCGTGCTTCGCAACGAACGTTCACCACCACACCATTACCTGTAGATAATATCAGTGCCTCGGAGCTGCAAAGCGCCGGGCAATTGTCATTTGATAAAGCCCTGCAATTGCGCGTGCCCTCCTTCAATACCGTAAACACACCGGTGAATGATGCTACCTCGTTGCTCGATCCGTATGAGATCAGGAACATGGGACCCAGCCGCACGTTGATACTGGTGAACGGCAAACGCAAGAACCCCAGCGCCCTGGTATATATTCAAACCTCACCCGGCCGCGGGGAAACCGGCGCCGATTTGTCGGCTATCCCTACCGAAGCCATCAAACGTGTAGAGATCCTGCGCGATGGGGCTTCTGCCCAATATGGTTCAGATGCCATTGCCGGGGTAATGAACGTGATCCTGAAAGACCGCTTCGATTATACCAATTTTAAAATAGCCAGCGGCCTCACACATAAGGGAGACGGATTTTCGATTTTAACCAGCCTGAATGGCGGCGCCAATTTTGGCAGCAAAGGATTTATCAATTACACCATCAATTTTCAACGGGAGAACAAAACCAACAGATCGGGTACGGTAGATGCTGAAGGCGACAATAACGACCTGAGTGCCGGTACCGCTGCCAGTCTGGAGGAAGTAAAAAAATACCTGGCGCGTTTCCCCGATGCAAATAATATCAGTGGTACGCCCACCAGCACCGCTGCCAAATTCCTGATAAATACAGGCATCCCTGTAAGTGAAAATACCGACTTCTATGCCAATGCAGCCTACATATATAAGAAAGTGCAAAGCTTTGCCAACTACCGTACCCCGTACTGGAAAGAAGATTATGGGTTGCTGCATGCAGCCGGTACGGAATACCTGGGTTATGGTCCCACTTTTGAAGGCGACTTAAACGACTATAACGCTACGGTTGGTTTTAAAACAACCAAAAACGGCTGGATGCACGACATCAGTTTTACTACCGGCGGAAACAAACAATTATATACCGTAGAGAACACGGTAAACCATTCACTCGGTTCAAAAAGCCCTATCCGGTTCAAACCCGGTGGTTTTGCGTTTAGCCATGTGGTAGGCAATATCGATATCTCCAAAGAGGTAACAGATAAATTGAATGTGGCTTTTGGCAGTGAGTTCCGCAGTGAGAACTTCCAGATCTTTGCCGGCGATACCGCCTCCTATACCGGCGAGGGCGCCAACTCATTCCCCGGAGTAAACGAAATAAACGCCATTAA
>JAJKIL010000459.1 GCA_021154515.1 Niastella sp.
CAAAAACAAACAAGATTATTCACCCTTACCATCTTATGGCTTTTATGATTGGAACAACACCATTATTTACGACAGCAAAGCCGGCTTGTTTAAAATAAACAATTTCAACTCCGGCGACAAGTTAAACATGAACAACTCCCGGCTTTATCTTGATGCAATATGGAAAAACTTTACTATCGGCATAAACTGGCAATACCGGTTAACCGATAAACTGAACATGAAAATAAATGCGGGAATATCTGACTACAAAGCAAATGTTTCCTATAAAAGCATTGGTCGCCAGCTTAAAAATGAAATTACAGAATCAACTGTGGCAGTGGATATGCATTGGGCCACCGCAAAAAGCTTTTACCTGGATTATGGGGTGTACGTGAAAGCCAGCAAACTTAAAATGAGCTCTCTGACCCTAGATGATGCAGACAGCATGGAAAATAGCATTTCAATAAACAAACCTGCAAACAATATTGGCGCTTACCTTTCCGGCAATATCACGGTGAACCATCATCTTCAAATGAAACTGGGTGCAAATATGAATCGATATTCATCTAACAAATGTTTTTACAATATAGCACCATCGTTAAATATCATTTACAATAAATACAAACAAGGCATTCTCTTAAGTGTTAGCAGACAATTGCAGTTTTCACACCTCTATGTGCCCACAGGCATACAATTGCCTATAAACATCTGGTACCCGAGCGTACAAAACGCTCCACCGGAAGATGCATGGCACCTTACAACAACATTTAGCAGCGTACTTGGCAGAAAAATAAAAGGCAGCATTTCTGTTTACTATATTTTATTGGCAAGTCAAACTGAGTTTTTAGACAAGAACTATTTTTCTTCGCTTGATTTCAAAACCACTCAGGGGGCGGGATCATCACGCGGCATAGAGCTGAACTTATATTACAACAGTAAAACAGTACAGTTGGAGGGACATTATACTCTCGGCAAGTCTACCTGTCATTTTCCCGGCATTAATGGTGGCAAAAATTATTCGCTGCCTTACGATATCCGACACAAAGCAGATTTTTCACTGTTGTGGCAATTCAAACCGCGATGGTCATTTTCCCTGTCACAATTTATTCAAAGCGGCAGCATTATTACAATGCCTACCGGTTTATATATCCATCAAAATGCAGACGTTAACCAGGGCGATGAGTTACAGCCTATTCCTGTTTATACAGAAAGAAACAATTACAGAATGCCCCTGAACCATCGAATGGACATATCTGTAAAACACACGTTCAATCTAAAACATATCAACTGCTCATGGAACGCGGGGATCTACAATGTGTACTCACACCAAAACCCTTATTTTGTTTATTTCGTAGCCGAAAAGAAGGAAAATGGCGATAAATACTTACAAGCGAAAACAAAATCGATCCTTCCACTGGTGCCATTTATTTCTATAAAAGCAGCATTCTAAAAAACATGAAACGACTGGCCTTTTTAATATCAATGATCGCATTTATTGCACAAGGCTGTTCCAAAGCCGACATTAACGTGCAGATACCCGAAGGCCCCGCAAACATTGTAGTGGAAGGCTATATAACGCCTGGTTATCCCGCGGAACTTACACTAACCGAAAGCAATACGCTCAACGACGATCTGGTATTACTGGCAATTTGGAACGCCCAGGTTAAAATAAACACAGATACAGGCACAATGATTGCGCAAAACATTCTGTACAATAAAAGCGACCGGCGTATTGTTGTGAACTATAACTGCAGAGACACTGTAAGACAAGGCTCGCATTCATTCTTTAATTTGAACATTACTACCAAAGATGGGAGATCTGTGCAGGCGTCGACGAAAATTGTCAGCCCTGTAAAAATCGAAAAAGTTGAACTGAATGATGATAACATTGTTGTACATCACAACTTATCAACTGATACCTCCAGGTATTTTAAACTATCCGTTGACTGTTACAAAAACGGGGACCCGGTTCTTACCAAAAATTTATTGTATGATCAACACAACAACAATAGCACATCGTGCATGATGCCCCTACCCAAATACAAAACCAACGCTGATTCCATTGCGGTGACGCTGCTCCATATTCAGAAGGAGTATTTTGATTATTTAAATTCAGTCGAGAATGCAAACAGTGCCTTTTTCGATCCACTATTAAATCCTGAATCTATAAAGTCCAATATCAATGGCGGCATCGGAATTTTTACCTATTATACGTTGGATAAGTTTTCGATTAATTTAAGGTAACAATAAGTTTCATCTTGCCCATTCCGCGCCTGCACACCACCTGGTATGCCACCAAAACTGCAACCTGGTTGAAGTGACCGATAAAGACCTGGCGGCGCCGAAGAAAGGAAAAAATGACCGGTAACGATTACCGGTCAAAAAATAAAAGACATTTTAAAAGATAGCGGTGAAGATGCAAAGAAATTTGAATATCAGCTTTTGCTTTGAGTCCCCTCGCCTAACACTTCATCGATCATGCCAAATGTTTTGGCTTCGTGTGCCTTCATCCAGTGATCGCGGTCAGATGCTTCGTGCACTTTCTGATAATCCTGCCCGCTGTGTTTGGCAATAATCGAATACAATTCGTATTGCAATTTTTTGATCTCCTGCATAGTGATCTCTATATCGGCGGCAACGCCCTGAATGCCACCCGAAGGTTGATGGATCATTACGCGGGCATGGCTCAGGGCGGCGCGTTTACCGGCGGCGCCGGCGCATAACAATACAGCGCTCATAGATAAGGCCGTGCCCGTACAAATGGTGGCCACTTCGGGCGTAATGTATTGCATGGTATCATAAATGCCCAGGCCTGCATACACGGACCCGCCGGGGGAATTAATGTATAACTGGATGTCGCGTTTGGCATCGGCTGATTGCAGGAATAACAGTTGCGCCTGAATGATATTGGCAATTTTATCGTCAACGGCATCGCCTAAAAAAATAATGCGGTCCATCATCAGGCGCGAGAATACATCCATCTGCGCCACGTTCAATTGCCGTTCTTCTGTAATATAGGGTGTCATGGCCATGGGCATAAAGCGGTTTTCTACCCGGGCAATAAAGCCATCCACATGCTGGCTGCCAATGCGATGATGGTGTACCGCATAGGCACGAAAATCCTGTTGAATACTGGTCATAGTATCAAGTTTGTTTTTGTAAAAAATGAGGCTTGGGAACATGCCCTACTGCCTATTGCCTGAAAAGTGCCATTATTTTCCTGCGAAAGGTTATATGCTCTATTTCATTGAACAGGTGCTGGTGTACCGATTCTATTTCGGCTTTTAACTGGCGGCGGCTGTACTGGCGAATGATGGCGTAGGTTTTTTGCTGCCACAAGAGTTGTTCGTGCAAGGCGGGTTGTAACAGCAACCGCGCTTCAAACAGGCGCTGGTCGGCCTCGCCGGCGTATTTTAAAAGATAATCCTCTATCTGTTGTATGTTATGCAAGGAAGTCCTCATAGCTCAATGATTTTTCTTTTACAAGATCTCTCACTTTTTCAAGGCACTTGTATTTTTGAACGGTGGCTGAGCGTTCGCTGCTGAAACTAAACAGCTTTGAAATTTTAGTCATCGGTAATTTATCATAATAAAAAGCCCTCAGCAATTCCATACAACGCTGGCCCGAGTGATGTAACAGGTTGAGCAGTTTATCAGATGCTGTAGTGCCGGGTTCTTCCATGGCTATACCGGTCAGCGAATCATCCAGCGTTATATGGTTGTAGTGTTCTTTATTTTTCTTTGCCCACAGGTGTTTGGCAATACCAAGAAGATAGGAACGTTCGCTATAGGTTAGTTCCACATTGGATGTAACCAGTTTTTCATAATAGATCACCAGCGCATCCTGAAAAATGTCTTTGGCTTCTTCGAATGAACCACCTTTGTCGCGCACATATTTGGCCACCAGCGGAAATGCCTGCTGGTACAGGTGCATAAAAAGCTCCTTCCTGTCTGCGGCCCTGTCTTCTATTATCAGCTCTTGCATCATAAACGAACGCTTTACTAATAAGTGGCGGTTTTAGCGTAAATATCACCCAGAATGTACAAATTTATTTTCACCGGGCATAAAATAAAACACCGGTTGCTGCCAGGGGTGTGTTTACATTTTATGAACCTAAATGAATGGTTCTGATATTAAATACAAGTAATAGCTATTCATTGTACAGGCATACTATCAATTCCCGGAATGGGCAGCTGATAGTAAACATAATAGTTCCTGTTATTTATTTCGATTGCCTGTGTATTGCCTCGTCTGGCTAACAACGCTTTCATCTCATTGAAATATTTTTTGTCCAGATAGAAAACCGAGACCAATTCATCAACTTTTTTTGACTGCTTCAGATCGGGCCAGTTAGCCGGCCATTTTAAAGACGGCGGTAAAGCATAATCATAATGCTGCGCATACACCGCCACTTTACCCGGGAACCAGGGACGGGCATTTTTATTCCTGTAATTAATAATAAAATCATGCAGCTTCAATAAAGCAGCAGGGGCGTTTACCCGCTCTTCCTGATTATTCAGATCACCGTAATAAATAAAGCTTTTTGCAGAATCTCCGTTTACGGTAAGTACATACGATGGTTTTTCTACTATGGAAGTATCGCTGGCAGTTGATCCTCCTTTTTGCACTGAATCATTTATCACACAGTATGAGAGAATATCGTTTTTCTCCTTTTCGCCAATCTGCACTTCCTTATACTCCTTTTCTTGCCGGTACAAAATAATTCCATTATCATATAAAACAAATAATGGCTTCGAAGATACCAGACCCCATGGATCGTAATGGTTATACCACATGACTGGTTTGCCGAATTTATCTCCATTTTTGCTGGTACAGCCAACTAATAGCCAACTGAAAATAATTATGATTCTGTTTATACGCATATTTTTTAACATCGTGCCTATATCAAAGCCATTGTGCCCTTGAAAAAGCCCATTGATTCGGCAAGTCCCGGCAGGGGGTCTTGCATATCCTTTTCAAATTCAAAGCTGCACACCCCCTTGTAGTTCACCTGGCGTAATGCCTTCATGAACCCTTCAAAATCAATAACCCCTCGTCCGATCTCTATCGTCTTTGCATCCCTCGTATTTCCTGTCACGTCTTTAATATGAAGATCAAAAAGCCGGTCCTTATAGGCTTTTACAGCACGGGCGGGGTTTACCCCAGCTCTGGTAGCATGACCAATGTCCAGGCAAAGGCCCATACGGGGATCTCTGTTTTTGATTCGATCATATACTTGCTGGGGACCAGGGTAAAGTTCATCTTCAGGACCGTGATTGTGGATGGCAAGACGGAGGTTCAGCAACTTTACTTTTGTTTCTGCGTAATCCAGCAGATCGTAGGTGGGTACGCCAACGATCATGTTCACCCCCACTTTCTTTGCATAGTCAAATGCCTGATCAACAGCTTCCCTGGTCTTCATATAGATCACCCCCACGGTGTAGATGTTGATCCCGTTTTGTTGAAGCTGGCTTACCACTGAGCGGATCTTTTCATCACTGCTTGATAAAGGAAGATATACGTCTTTCAGCGACAGATTGGAAACATCCAGCCGCTTCATCATTGTAATTGCAGACGCCATCTCAATTTTGGAAAAAGTATATCCCGCAATACCAAGGGACAAATTGGGCTTTTTCTGCGCTGCTGAAGCAGCAATGCCTGCCAAAGGGACCTGCATGGCAGCAGTTGCAAGACCAAGCGAGGTCAGTTGAATAAAGTTTCTCCTTGATGACATATAGATAATTTTAGATTTACATCTTATACCTTCGGCTCCCAGCCAGGTTCATACTCGCGCCCCCATAATTTCATCGCCTCTTTATCATCCAGAATATGACCATTTTGCTGGTCGATATGCAAGGTATGTCCCACCCGCTGCGCAATATTACCTAACTGTACCCACAATGTGCTTTTAAACCCCTTGGTAACATCTGCATGGACAGGCGTATTCTGTCTGATGGCGTTTAAAAAATTGTCAATATGTACCGCGTCGAGCCCTTCATTGGGGCTGGCGGTATTGCGGCCATCAACAACCGCATTTGATTTTATTTCTTTCAACACATTTCCTTTTTCATCAAAGATGGTGTAACCATCATGACCGGTGAGCATTACACCTTTGGTACCATAAAACAATACCCCCCGGTCGGCATCCTGCACCTTGAATGGACTGCAGCTTCTTCCTTCCCACAAAACAGTTGCCTCCTTACATTGATAAGTAACGAGCTGCGTATCGGGCGTTTGCCAGTCATCGGTAAAGAAATAGCGACCACCGGTAGAGTTCACCGATAGCGGATAATCAAGTCCCAGCCCCCAACGCGCCACATCAATTTCATGTGTACCATTATTTAAAGCTTCTCCTGTACCCCAATGCCAAAACCAATGCCAATTGTAATGGATCAGGTTGTCCTGGTATGGTTTGCGGGGAGCCGGGCCCTGCCAAAGGTCGTAATCCAGTCCGGGCATTACCGCCGTTTGTTTACCTATCCCAATGGATTTCCTGTTATTGGTATACCAGCATTTGACCATATAGATCTTCCCAATAGCGCCTGCGTGCAACTGCTCAATACCTTCTGAAAGCAATTTCCAGGACCTTCTTTGCGTGCCCACCTGAAAGATTCGTTTATACTTTGCAGCTGCAGCAACAGCGAGTTCGCCTTCACGAGGATTGTGCGAAAGTGGTTTTTCACAATACACGTGCTTACCTGCAGCGCAGCTTAAGATGGAGGCAGGTGCATGCCAGTGGTCGGGCGTGGCAATATAAACAGCATCTACATTTTTCTCAAGCAACATCTTGCGGAAATCATTCTCGCCCTTGGGCGCCTGTTTTCCTGCTTTTACAACCGCATCGATCCCTTTCTGACGGGCCTTTTCTTCCACATCGCACATATACACCACATCGGTAAGTGGCTGTTTCGCAAAGATAGCCGCCATACCTGCTCCCCGGCCATTACAGCCAATCACTGCCATTTGAACCGTGTCATTAGCCCCGACAATTCTGCGATAACTTTTGGCTGTAAAGCTGCTGGTAAGATTCCCTGCAGTCACCGCTGCCGCAGTGCCTGCCATATTTTTTATAAACTTTCTACGGGATGATTTCATCTCTTTACGCATTATAGTTCTTTATTTTTTATGTTCCTGAAATGGATCATGTCGCCGTGCGCCTGCAGTTGCCGGCACAAAAGCCAGTTCTACCCTGCGCTCCTTTTCAATGGCGTAGAGCAGTGGTCATCATTCGCAAAGTCAGCTACAATATAATCTTTTAGCAGATAGGTCGGTCTGACAGAGTTTGGCGGTTGTGATGGGAAGCTGCAAAGGATTCCACTAATTCTCTGTGACCCCGATCATAACGCCAAACGCACCGTTTGTTTGATTCATCCCCTTATCGGGACAGTACATTTCGGAAATGGCGCCATCAAGATACAGTGCATTTCGGCAGCCCTTTTGTTTAAAAAACATCGCAAATTCGTAGAAGCTTACTTCTTCCCTGGAAATGGCAAATAACACACTTCCATCAGGTAATACACCTACACCACTTCTGATATTAAGATTGGACGAGTTCTTATTAAAGGCCGGATGTATTTCATTAGCGACTACAAGCATTGGCCCGGACTGGGTCGCATATTTTACTTTCCCATTATTTTTAAAATCTTCAGTTTTACAAATCTTTGCTTCATTGTTAGAAGTTAAAAAGAAAATGCCGTTTGGTTTTAAACCGAAGTTGCCACCACCTTTTACGTTGTTCACACCCTTAACGATCTTAAAGTCTTCAATGTAAAGGCCAACGGGAGAATACTCCGGTGTAAACATTCCTGCGTTAGTAGCAAAAATGAGATTCTGTTTTTTAGATTTTAGCCATTCTTTCAGGCTTTGTATTGTATTAAATTTTTCGCTTTTCTCATTCTTATAGTAAAAGTGAATTCGATGGGGATCCTTTATAGTATAGTCAATTATCTTATCCTGTGCTAACAGTTTAATAGGAAGTAAAATCAATAGCAGGTGTACAATATGTTTCATAATTTAGGTTGATTTATAGCCTTCAAACCAATTTTCGATACAGTATTTGTTCTATATCCAAACAAACAACTTAAAAGCGGCAGGTTTGTATGCGTTTATGAATGGCCGACACCATTTGTCAATCAACCATTGTTACAGCCAGCATTTCCTGAATAGATAACACATTTTTTATATTACTCAACCCCCAGTTTTGCAATTGCTCTAAAAGGGGCAGTAAAGAAATTCCTTTGGGGGATAAGCTGTATTCTACCCGTTGCATTTTTTTATCGTAAACCCGGCGCACAATTATTGCATCGGCCTCCATTTCTTTCAAATGCTCCGATAACATTTTACGACTGACGTTTGGAATGATCCTGTATAATTCGTTGTATCGCAGTGGCTTATTCGAAAGGTAACAGAGGATACAGGGCTTCCATTTGGTGGCAAATAATTTAAGCGTGGCAATTACCGAGCATTGAGGAAGAGGAATGCTACTTGTTGATTTTTTACCCGGTAACCTTTTCGTTACTACTTGTTTCATGTGACAACGTGCTTTAATTTCGAATAATTAAAGTTAACAAGTAACCATGAAATATCACTTAGCCCAATTAAACATAGGAAAAATCCTTGGACCTATCGACAGTCCCGTTATGGCTGAATTTGTTGCCAATCTCGATCCTATAAACTCGTTAGCTGAAAAAAGCCCGGGTTTTGTATGGCGATTGAAAGATGATGGTAATAACGCCACTTCTATAAAAGTGTTTGATAACGACTTCATCATCGTAAACATGTCGGTATGGGAAAATGTAGACGCCTTATTTCAGTTTGTTTACCAGTCGCAGCACACTGAATACGTGAAACGACGCAAAGAATGGTTTGAAAAAATGCCGGAGATGTACATGGCTTTATGGTATGTGCATGCCGGACATGTGCCTACCGTTCAGGAAGCGGTTGAAAGATTGAATTATTTAAGGAAGCACGGCGAAACGCCTCATGCTTTTTCTTTCAAAAAAAGATTTACGGTTGAAGAAGCAGTAGGGTTTATGATTTGAACCTTG